>DQVJ01000289.1 GCA_015661795.1 Sulfurovum sp. | reverse complement strand
TTATAAGGCATAACCGTTCCAATTCTTGCTTCTTCTGTTGCTGTCAATTCTAGCCCTTGAAGCTTTTTACCTTTTATAAGAGCCAGTTCTCCCAATGCAGTGTTTATTTGCCCCTTTAATACGGCTGATTGTTCTTGATTTGCATGTTCTAGTTGTGCGATTGGTGTTAAAATTTCTGCGGGAAGGTTCATTTTTCCCATTAAAACTTGTTGTCCTAAAACTTGCCAAGTAGCCGTTGAGGTTTGAAGTTTTGCTTGTAACCATGTAAGCTGTTCACCTCCGAGCATGGTTCTCGTCTCAGAAGTTAAATCTGTCATAAAAGAGCCAACATCAAAACCACTTTCTACCTCTTGATAATCTGCATAATTTAACTGTTTATCTCTTCCAAAAACTCTAGTTTCAAGCATGTGAAGACTCACTAAATTTCCAAAATCAAATGATCTAAAAATCTTTTTCTTATCTGTTATAGGACGAATAGGCAACCACTCAAAATAAGCTTGAAGTGCCTCTTCAGTTCGTTGAGCATAGTCACCTTCTCCCTCATTATGATTTTCTGCTCCATCTTTGTAGCTATCATTGGCTACTTCATGGTCATCCCACACAACTATCATGGCACAAGCTTTATGGATATCTTGTGTACCACTATCTGTATGATAAAGTGCATAGCGTCTTCTATAATCTTCTAACTTGATACACTCCTTATCATTGTCTACTGGTAAAACCCTGTCTATTGTTTGTGCATTTTGTGTAGCATACGCAGGTGTTACGCCATCGTCTTTAAACATACCATACTCATAAATATAATCACCCACATGAATAGAAACATCTAAATCCTCAATCTTTGAAGCTTCGCTGTAAGCATTAAAGTATCCATTAGTATAATTTGCACAAGTAAAAACAGCCATTTTTACTTTATCTATGTCTCCTATTGGCAATGTTTTTGTTTTTCCAGTATCTGAGATAACATCCCCAGATTTAAAACGATAATAATAAATAGTACCAGCTTCTAACTCTTGAACATCAATTTTGACTGTATAATCTGTTGCTTTTGAAGTCTCGATTCTCTCGCTTCTTACAATTTCGCTAAATGCTTCATCTTTTGCTACTTCAAAGTCAATATCAAACATTTTATCATCTGCTATATCATCTCTTGGTGTTGCTCGTGTCCAAATAATTACTCTGTCACTTAGTGGATCACCACTAGCCACACCATGGTCAAAACCAACAGAGATATAGTTTCCTCTGTTTTTATCATTGTCTCCACAACCTGTTAATGATGTCGATATAAATAACGAACATGCACTTAATGTTGAAATTTTTATAAATTCTCTTCTGCTAAAATTCACGATAACTTTCCTTTTGAAATATAATCACAAATAAAATACTGACATTAATTGGTAACAAAATAACTACTATCAAATTATAAAAATGTTACTACTTTGATACCGAATTTTATTACTATTTCCCATATCAAAATTGGAGAAGATTATGGAAAGTATATTTGTGATAAATAGATTTGAGAGTGACTGTAATGTGAAAGAGTTATATGATGATGTATATGCACAGGAGCTATACTGTACAAATGTACTTGATATACCAGATGAAAAGATATATGGCACTGAAATGATAGACAAGGGTCTTCTTGAGATTATCCTGTCAGATGTAGATCAACATGAAATATATGAAGATTGGTATATAAATCTAAGTAGAATGTCTACCTAATATCATTTTAATAAACTTTCATACCTCTTATCTGTCAATATATTTAAAAAACTTTCTAATGCTTCAATCTTCTCATCACTTAGTGGTTTTAACGTTTTTAAAATAGGGTAATTTATAGTTGCATTGACTTCTGCTTCTCTCCATGGCTGATCAGTTTCAGGATTTAAAGTATGTCCGTTTCCTGCCATATAATCAAAATATTTTATAACTGTTTTAAGCTCTTTAAAAACACCATTACTCATGTAAGGAGCGGTCACAGCAACATTACGAAGTGTAGGAACTTTAAATTTTCCATGGTGTTTGCTGTCATTTATATCTGCTCTGCCTCCAATACCAAGGTCTATTTTATCAGTATGACCATCACGAGCAAGGAGTGCATCTAAGTTTTTTGGGACTCCTATGTTTTCATATCTAAAATTGCTAAAGGTTTCGATGGTAGATTCCGTAGATGAGTTAACACTGTGACACTTGGAACAGTGTGTTTGGCTATGGTCAAAAAAGAGTCTGTAGCCCAGCTTCTCTTGTTCACTCATCTCATAATGGTCTACATGAAAGTAAGGGAGTTTACTTCTATCAAATTTAGAGTCAAAGGGGGCAAACTCTGTTGTTTTTTCAAACTTTGCAATACTTCCTGCAATGGCATCATACGCTTTATCATTATCATTGAAAATATCTTGCCCATAGAGAGCTTTAAGCTCTTCAATATATAGTGTATTTTCTTTGACTCTACTGACTACAGAACCTGTACTTGGCATCATCATCTCGGCTTGGTCTACAAAAGGACCTTTTGCCTGTTCTTTTAAATCTTTAGCTCTTCCATCCCAAAACTGTCCACCCACATGCGTTCCATCATCCATAGTAAAAAAAGCAGGAGCAAGCTTGGCATACATCACCGTTGGGGCATTTCGTCCACCCAAAGTAGTTCCATCATCTCCCACAGAGAGAGAACCATCTACAGGATTTGTGCTAAACCTTGCATCTATAAAAGCGTGAAGTGGGTCATGGCATGAGGCACAGGAGAGTGTTTTGTTTAGAGATAAGTTTTTATCGAAAAATAGTTTTTTACCCAAGTTGGCTCTTTGTCTATCTAAGCCATCAAGTGGGGCTGTTATATTTTTAAGTTCATTTAGATAAATGGCAATCAGTTTTTGTTCACTATCCAAAACAATCCCTTGCATGTAGGTCATATCTGCTTCACCGGCTATAGCTTCTGATATATCTTCATGAGTCACCCCAACAATAGAAGGTCCTGTAATTCCTTTGGCATCGGTTCCATGGCAAGTTGCACAGTGTTGTAGAAAGAGTTTTTTTCCTTTTTCTACTTTTATGGGGTCGTTTTTTACGGGCTCATCTTGTGCAATTGGGTCTGGGTCAGATTTGTTGTCATCTATTTTTTCAGCACTATCTGAACCACATCCAAGTAAGAGAAAAACCAATAATGATGAAAAAGTTATTTTTTTCATTGCTAATACCTTATAGGTTTTGTAATGCCCGTACTCTCATCTGCTTTCAGCTCTTTATGCACATTTTTCACTGGTTTAACCGTGGCATCTCTGCCATAAATAAAACTCTGCTCATCTACAATGACCTTGTAGGCTTTATTGAGTTTTAAAGCTCTAGCAAGAGAAGGAAAAATAAGATGTGTCATATCTTTGTTAAGTTTATTTGCTTCACTCATCTTAAGCGTTCCGTTTACATCAAAGAATTTCTTTATCACTTCATCATTTTCTCTAAACTCATCTCCTGCACCATTTTCTTTTAAATACAAGGTGTATTCATCTCTTCCATCAGGTGTTTTGGGTTGAGCTATACCTTTTAGACCTTTTTGTGTCCAGTGACTCCATCCATTTTGGAAACTTCCGTGCTCAAACTTTCTTTGGTAGACAAATGTTGAATCTGCCAATGCCCCAAGACTTGCATGACAGCCTATGCAAAAGAGGTTCTCTTCATAAGTTTGTGGTCTCAGTTCACCATTTTCATCTTCGATGAAACCTTGGTATCTCCACCCTCTTTTGTTACTCACCCCACGTTCTGCGTCTCCTATGAAAACTTCAAGTCTATCGGGAAAGTCATGAGCCTCTTTTAACTCCTCTTCTACCAACGCCTTATGGTCTGTATATGTTGCCCAGTTCACTTTTTTACCATACCTTAGCTCT
Organism: Sulfurovum sp.; assembly: GCA_015661795.1. GTDB lineage: Bacteria > Campylobacterota > Campylobacteria > Campylobacterales > Sulfurovaceae > Sulfurovum. The sequence continues at coordinate 5,065 of DQVJ01000289.1, read as the reverse complement.
TTCATGCGAGATGCCATTTTTATGCCACTCTTTTCGTCTATGTCGATGTAGCGTACCGAATGCAAGAACTCTGTTCCCTCAGGGTAAAGCCCAGCGGCTATCTTATGTCCTTTCTTTTTAGCAAGTCCTACGTAACTCATGTGTTTTCCATTTAAAGGGTCATAGTCAAAAGTAATTTGGTTGGCTTTGCTTAGGTTTCCATCTTTATTTAAATCTACCCCATATTTTTTCTCATCTATCGTATCTGTATTGATACTCTTTTGTTTAATGAGTGCCTCTACTATGGCAAGATTTACTTTGTATGTTTCTATGTCAAAACTACCATTTTCATCTTTTCTAAAGTCCATAGGCAGACGGATAAGTACATCATCTGTAGAGCCATTGGTTGGCCAAAAAGTCCCTAAAAACGGATAATACCCAAAAGCTCTCCAACCACTATAGCCACCTTTTGTATCTCTATCGAAACCTTCTTCATCAAAGTTATAATAACAATCAGGAATATACCCATCCCATTTTTTGTCACCATCTATGTCCCACTCTTTTGGAAGGTTTTGAAGTTTCTTTGCTAAGGTCAATTCGCCATCTTCTCCAAAATAATTATCTTTTCTTATATATGTGAGTATCTCATCATCAGAAATAGCATTGACCTCTTTTGTTCTATCTTTAAAAAGATTTTTCCAACGGTTTTTTAATGCATCTTCAGGAAAAGCATACTCTTTTTGCAAATCCCAATCATCAAAATAGTTTGGCTCTTTTGAAGTGATATGGCAGGCAAAACAAGGATTATGTACCTTTTTGTTTTCATCTTCAGTTTTGGTGTAACACTGACTTGGTATATTTGAAGCATAGTTCTTTAACTGACGGTTTTTAACATCTACAAGGTTACTGCTTGCAAAAAGAGAAGACATGCCCAGTAGTAGGCTAAGTAATGTGGTTTTTGTTAAAAATTTCATTTATATTCCTTATACACTATAGAGACAGCAGAGACATCTCCACACTATATAAAAAATCTATGCACATTAGCCCTACAAAAGAGTAGAACTAACATGTGTAATAATTCCACTTATTTAATAACAGGAAATGGTCCTACATAACCTGTATAACCCATCTTTTCATCAGGGCTATTAAGTTTATCTTGATCACTCTCTCCAAATGGATGCTGTACTACACTCATCAAGTACCCAAATCCATTTACATCTGGGTAGTAATATGGTGATGTTGTCTCAGATCCGTATGGTGTTGTCTGAATACGTGTCAACTTTTTACTTGTTAAGTTGTATGACCAGATCATATCATTTTGGTGGTAGCTTGTATCTTCACCAATGATAAGTGTATCCGTGTTTGGTATAAATGTCACATTGTCTGGCATAGAGATACCATCAAGTGTACATGAGTTTCCATGTGTATCTTTTTCCATACCTACACCTTCTACTAGCGATTCCATAGTAGTGATGTTGTATCCATCAAGTGCCATCTTATAGACAACACCACAATGGTTTCTAGCTTCAAGTCTTATGTCGTTGCTTCCACCTTTGTCATATTTGTCATTGGCTTCATTTTTATATTTGTTATCTTCCATACCTTTTTCAGTACGACTCATAGCCATATACATCTCTTGTTTCTGAGGGTTATACGTGATACCTTCCATTTTAGAAAACTCTACTGTTGCACCTTTCATACCAGCGTATCTTCCACTTTCAAGTCTTGAAGCAATCTTCTCCATACCTGCATTGATTTTTAGACACTCATTTTTAGCAGCCCAGTTTGAAGCTGTAAATCCTGAAGGACAAGTGTTGTCTGCATTTCTATCTACCACTGTAAAGATGTCACCAAATTTCTTCTTCGCATCCAGTGCTACTTTTATCTCTGCATTTGTTGCATGACCTAGGTCTACCCAAGTAATGTTCGCAGTTCCCCCACCTTTGCCTGATGTTTGCGTCCATTTAGCAGCATAAAGTGTACCAGCTGATAAATCTTCTGCTTTGTCTGCTACAAATTTATAAAACACGCCATTTGTACCATCATCTGACAGATATACTGTTTTTTTATCTGGCATAACATAGGCGAGTTCATGTGCAAATCTACCCATGGTATAGTGTTTAAATACCTCTACATCACCCTGTGCATTTTTAACTTTTACTTCAGGTGTCCATCCATAATCATAAGGATTTAATGCTTTTAAATCTCCTCCTACATAATCAGCCATTGGATCATAGTACGAACCTATACTTCCATTTTCATCTACCTTGCTTGCATCTGGTGGGTACTCCTCACTACCTAAATGGGTTCCCCAAGGGGTAACAGAACCAGCACAGGGAACCCAAAGACCGTTAAATGCAGTAAAGTCTATATTTTTTGTCCATTTTGGTGTAAGTTTACCTGTTGTTTTGTCTTGATTCAACTCTGTTATATACATCGCTGCTGGGCGTGTTTCAAAGTGTGTGACTGTAAATATTTTGTCACCATAGGTAAGCAATGATGAAAAGTCATTTGAATTACTGATTTTAAGTGACCCGTCTTTTGCTTTAACTGCATCACCATTCTTGTCATAAACCAAACCGTAAGTGCCACCACCTACTTCATCACCACTTCTTATGATTGTATGAAAACCAATGGTATGTTCTTTACCATTAACTGTTACGGTATCTGAAGCTAAAATACTTCTTTTTTGTGTGTCACTTGTAGGTACTGGTGCTTCAGAAAATGAGATGTTTGAGGGTTCTACCTTTTCATCACTGTCACTGTTGCACCCCATAAACATTAAAGCCGAAGCCGCTGCTACCGATAATATAAGATTTCTTTTCATTTTTTCTCCTCTTAAATGATGTGAAGAGTGTACTTGAAAACAGTAACAAAAAGGTTGCAAGAGCATCACAGAATGATTACAATAAATTATTTATCTTAATGTTATCAGTTTGTAATAGTTTGTATATATGATGAGATTATAAAATGTAGAACAAGGAGGTTCAAAATGCCATTTGAATTATAAGAAAGAGATAGAAAAAATTCCATCTCTCATCGTTTTATTTCTTAGTTTTTTTTACTGAAGATTTTTTCTTCACTGCTTTTTTGGTTGCAGGCTTTTTTTTCTTCGTCACTTTCAGTACTACTTTTTTTGCTACTTTTTTTGCTGCTTTTTTAGTTGCAGGCTTTTTTTTAGCTATAGCTTTCGTTACTTTTTTTGCTACTGTTTTTCTGTCTTTTTTAGCTACTGCTTTTTTAGTCACTTTTTTAGCTACTGTCTTTACCGTCTTCTTCTTTAACACTTTTGCCATGGGTGGCTCCTTGTATGAGTTTTTACTATATTACTTACTAATAGTAATATAATATAGTGATTATATACTTTTTATGTTATTATGTCAACAGTAGGTATCGTTTCTCTATACTTTATGGTATTATTCTTGGTTAGAATTTGGTTATAAAGGAGTTACATGACATTTATTGAATTTAAAAAAAAATTACTTGACGCAGAAATAAGCCTTCCTAAATTTAGCAAACTTATTAAGGTAAGTGAAAAAAACATCCAATCATATAAGAAAAAAGGGGAAGTCCCCAACACTATTGCAGTGGCAGTAAGTTGTTTTGTAGCTATGCACCAAGCAGGATTAGACTATCGTACTATCGTTGAAGAACTTCAATTACAAGCTAAAAGAAAAAAAGGTGCTGGCTTTGCAAAAAAGAAAAATAAGCACGAGGCAAAGTAAACATACAATAAAGATAGAAAACTAACGGAATCATCTGGACATAAAGTGCACGTTGAATTGGCAAATATAATATCTTATGATGAGGGAGGGTATTTGAGAAGACAGGTCCAGTATGACTCCGTTAGCCTTCTGATAACATCATAGTATTCTTTGGTAACATATTCACCACAGTACTATAACAATTTGATTACTCACTAAATTTATACCCTATACCTCGTACAGGTACAATATAATTTTTTTCTTCTTTTGGATCTATTTTTTTTCTAAGTCGATTAATTGTAACGTTGACTGTTCGTTTTTGTGTATCAGGATGATTTTTCCATATATTAGTGAGTAAAAATTCTCTATCTAATGCCCTATGCTTATTGCTTATAAACAAAGAGAGTAGTTCAAATTCCAATTTTGTTAAAAAAACTTCTTCATCTTGAATATAAGCTTTTCTTGTATTTAAATCCATTACAATGTCTCTACCAGATACCCTATCATACCGTATGTTATGGGTACGTCTTAAAATAGCTTTTACTCTATACAAAAGTTCCTTTATGTTAAAAGGCTTTTTCAAATAGTCATCACAACCTCTAATATACCCTTCTTCAATATCTTCATCTTTATCTTTTGCTGAAACAAACATGACAGGAGTATTAATGCCTTTATCTCTTAAATAACCTATAAACTCACTACCTTCTACACGAGGGAGCATACGATCAACCAACATTAAATCAATATTTTCATTTTCCAACAAGGCTTCTACTTCACTAGTAGAGTTGACACCTATGACCTTATACCCATCTTTTAGTAAATGAAATGTTTCGAGTTCTAAAATATCGACATCATCTTCTATTATTAAGACTGTTGCCACAGATTCCATATCATGTGCCATCATAAAACCTTTTTTATTGATTTAAATACCCATGCATTAATACTTATAAGAAACTTCAAAACTAAATGTTCTACTGTTTTTAAATCTGTTAGTCACATTTCTTGTACTCCCCTGATACCAAACAGTCTCATCATCCAGTAGGTTGCCAAGCTTTGTTTTAAAGCTTAAGCCATTTTGGAATTGTTCTATCCACACTATATCTACCAGAGCAGGTGGAACTTCATAAAAATCTGGAAACTCATCTTGATCATCTATCAGACCTACTTTTCGGATTCTCTCTCCCATTTTATTATAAGAAACAAATACGCTTCTCCCCTCTCCTTCATAAGACAGCGCTATATTTGCAACCGTTTGTGACAAACCTTGCAGTTGTCTATTGTTTGTCGTATAAAGTCCCTCTTGTTCCTTTTGTAAGATCACTTCAGAATTGGCGTAAGTAAAGTTGGCAGATAGATAATAATTGGATAATTTGTTATAAATA
>DQVJ01000165.1 GCA_015661795.1 Sulfurovum sp. | reverse complement strand
ATAAGGAAAACTATAGATGCACCTACACCATGTATATGTCTCCATAACCAACCATACCCAACTTCAGCCATTATGGTGTAGTTCACTGAGTCAAATGCCAAATTGGCATCTGGTTTGTAATACATAAGTAAAAAAATACCTGAGACAAGAAGTATGCCAAATGTTGCAGCCAATACCATACCCATAGCCCATAAAAAATTAATATTTTTGGGAATCCAATACTCAGTATTGAGTACTCTCATTAAAGTGTTTAGTCCTATACGCTCATCCAACCATTTATTACTAAATGGTTTAGCGTTTTCGTCAAAATGTGCCATTTATTTCCCTTACGCTATCAGACCAGCGTCTTTCATTTTTTTATACTCAGGTCCTTCTTCTCCAAGTACAAGCTTCGTGCCATTAACCTTAAATGGTGGTATCACCAATGGGCTAGGTGGTGGTCCAAAAACCTGATGTCCACTTTCATCGAATTCTCCACCATGACAGGCACATTTAAACTTATGTTCCTCATTCTTGTATGCAGGTATACATCCCAGGTGCGTACAGAGTCCAATTGCGATAAGGAATCTATCTTTTCCTACAATAACATCTCTCTCATCTTTTTCCATATCTTCAGTTTTTTTCAAAACAAAAATAGGTTTACCTCTCCATTTTTCAACATTCAGTACATTAGGCTGAGCCCCAGAGACATCAATTTCAGTAAATCCGGCGGCTGCTACTGATGGTAAAGGATCCCAAGAACGTTTTGCTGCATATAGTGCACCTACGCCACCAACAGCAGCACATGCACCAAGTGCCATACCCATAAAGTCTCTACGACCTTTTTCATTTTCTTGCATATTTTCTCCTAAATAAAATATAGTGTACTATTATATGAAGTTTAAGTTTTAACATAGTGTATAAATAAGCTATTTACAAACGTTAGCTATCTTTTTCATGTAGGGGTGTTACTATTTGTAAGTTCATTTTTGATGAATCCTATACAGTTTATAATTTGTATAAGCTCACCCTATTATAAATTACTTATTGGCTTTTTGTCTTAATTTGATATGAACATGTACTATCTCAAGTGCTGCTGGAGTTACACCAGAAATTTGAGAAGCAGAAAACAGTGTAGGAGGTGTTGCCTTTTCAAGTTTTTCTATGACCTCATTACTCAGTCCTGATATCGTGTTGTACACAAACCCTGTTGGTATTTTTATCTTAAGCATATCTTCCATCTGGAGTATTTGTGCTTGCTGTTTTTCTATGTAACGGCTATATTTTGCTTCAATCAATATCTGATCAATGATTTCATCATCATACTTGTCAAATTCGGGCAGTAGCGTTATAAGTTTTTCTTTTGTACAATCTCCACGTCCTATGACATCCATCCAACATGTTTTTTCATTGATTTTCACCAACTCAAGAGAAGCTAGTTTCTCTAAAAATGTTTTTGTAGGTGTTACATAGTTGGTTTTTAAAAAAGAAAGCGCTTCAGCCAAGTTTGCTTTTTTTACTTCAAAATTACACATATATGTATCGTCTAACAAACCTAGTGCTTTTCCATAATGGGAAAGTCTGATATCGGCATTGTCCTCTCGTAAAAGAAGTCTATACTCTGCACGGCTTGTAAACATACGGTAAGGTTCTTTCGTCCCTTTAGTCACAAGGTCATCTATAAGTACACCTATATAGGCTTCATCACGCCTAAGGACAAAAGGCTCTTTGCCCTGTATTTTGAGGGCGGCATTAATACCTGCCATAAGTCCTTGTGCTGCTGCTTCTTCATATCCGGTTGTACCATTAACCTGTCCCGCAGTATAGAGTCCTTTTATTTTTTTTGTCTCCAAAGTATGTTTTAGTTCTGTGGGTTGCACATAGTCATACTCTATCGCATAACCGTAACGCACAATTTTGGCATTTTCCATGCCTTCTACTGACTGAATCATGTCAAGTTGCACATCAATAGGTAATGAAGTACTCATACCATTGATATAATACTCTGTTTCATCCATCGTTTGTGGTTCTACAAAGATTTGGTGTCTTGGTCTGTCTCTAAATCGACTAATTTTGTCTTCAATACTTGGACAGTAACGAGGACCTGTCCCTTCAATCTGTCCAGAGAACATAGGGGCTCTATAGAAATTTGATTCTATGATTTCATGTGTCGCTTCATTGGTATAGGTAATATAACATGGCAGCTGTGTTGGATTAAATGTACTTTTATCCGTACGAAACGAAAATGGTGGTGCGGGAGTATCTCCTGGTTGTATTTCCATCACTGAAGTATCTACAGATTTTGCATCTATCCTTGCACAAGTACCTGTCTTAAGTCGACCAATTTCTATACCTAAACTTTTCATATACTCAGCCAACTCAACAGAAGCAAATTCACCTTGTCTTCCTGCTGTTTGTTTCTTATCACCAATATGAATAAGCCCATTTAAAAATGTTCCCGCAGTAATAATCACTTTAGAGGCTTTATATATATTTCCCAGTTGGGTCGTCACCCCTTTGACTTCATTCTCTTCAACGACAAGTCCGTCAGCTATCTCTTGCTTAACATCTAGGTTATCAGTATTGAGTACTACATTACGCATATACAAGCGATATTGATCCATATCTATCTGTGCACGTGTTCCTCTTACTGCTGGTCCTTTGGAGGCATTGAGTGTCCTAAACTGAATACCCGTTTTATCTGTACACAGTCCCATCTCTCCACCGAGCGCATCCACTTCTCTTACCAGATGACCTTTTGCAAGTCCACCTATGGCAGGGTTACAGGAACTCGCCCCTATCTGTTCTGTTAAAATAGTGATAAGTAGTGTTTTTGTACCCATACGAGCAGAGGCTAAAGAAGCTTCTATTCCTGCATGACCACCACCAATGACTATGACATCGTAATTCATTT
>DQVJ01000268.1 GCA_015661795.1 Sulfurovum sp. | reverse complement strand
TTATGACAAAGTCGTAGTACCACTTTTCTCTTTAGCTCTACTACTCATTCTTTTCTTTAAGTTACCTTTTCACACAAGGATGATAAACATGGGGTCTGTTATAGCACTTTCTTTGGGAGCTACATTTGTCATATGGGGGGTACTATTTGGTCTAGCACAGATAGGTGCAAACGGTGTTTTATTGCCAGAGGTGTCTGCTGTTTTACCCATCATACTCTTATGGATATATGCACTTTATGTGTATTTTACAGATGAGAAAAGTTTGGGATAAACTTTTTTACATTACATCGTGTCACCCAAATGCATAGCAGTCTCTGCGTCCCATCTGGCGACGTGGAGTACCATCCAGTGCTTAAACTCACCTTCTAAAAATGCTTTTACTACTTCAGGGTCTTTGTTTTTACCCCAGTTTTCATACAATTCTTTGACTTTTTTTCTCATGCTGTCATGTTCTGCTTTGTGTATCTGTGCAGCATAAAATCCACTCTCTTCCATCATGTCCTCTTCTGTAGAAAAGTGGTCTTCCACATCAAAGAGTAAGACTTCAAAGAGTTCGCTTATCATATCTATATCTTTTGCAATGACTGCATCATGGAAGTTATTGACAATCTCCATTTCTTCTTCGTGTAGCATGTTCATTATCGCGTTTGAGACCAGTTGTACTTCTGTTTTTTCAAAAAGCATTTTGCTATTCCTTGTGTTAAATTATATATGCTCATTGTAGCTGTAAAGGGTGCATATGGTCTTGATAAAAATCAAGAGAATAGCCTAAAGGTGACTAACCAGCTACCGCTTAGTCACTTTTAGATAAAATCACTTTAAATAAATAACAGGACAAGATAGATGAAGATTGACGCTAATGCATTGGCAGAAAAATATGGTACACCTTTATATGTGTATGACTTTGACTACATAGAAAACAGATATACCACACTCAAAGATGCTTTTGCAGGAAAAAAATCTATCATCAACTATGCGGTAAAAGCAAATTCAAATCTGTCAGTAGTAGCACACTTGGCTAAACTTGGAGCTGGAGCAGACTGTGTGAGCATAGGAGAAGTGAACCGTGCTTTAACAGCAGGGGTTAACAAGTACAAGATAATTTTTTCAGGTGTAGGCAAGCGTGATGATGAGATACGTGAAGCACTAGAGAAAGATATTTTGCTCATTAACCTTGAGAGCGAAGCTGAGATGAAACGTGTCGAGATGGTAGCCAAGGAGCTTGGCAAGGAAGCACGTATCTCTATAAGAGTCAATCCAAACATTGACCCAGAAACGCACCCATATATCTCAACAGGGCTACACGAAAACAAGTTTGGGGTAGAGATAGACATGGCGAAGCGTATGTATATCTATGCAAATAAGTCAGAATTTTTGAACCCTGTGGGCATACACTTTCACATAGGCTCTCAACTTACGAAACTTACGCCTATCGCAGAATCTTGTGCCATAGTAGCTGACTTGGTACGTTCGCTTAAAGCCATCAAAATTGACATTAAGTTCTTTGATGTAGGTGGTGGCATAGGTGTGGTGTATGATGATGAAGTGACTATTGCTGCGGCTGATTATACGCAGGCTATCTTCCAAGCTACGAAGGGCTTAGATGTCACAGTGCTATGTGAACCCGGGCGTTACATGGTGGCAAATGCAGGAGCATTTTTTACTAAAGTGTTGTATGAAAAAGTAAATGACGGCAAACGTTTTGTCATCGTAGATGGTGGCATGAATGACCTCATACGTCCAAGCCTTTATAATGCCTACCATAAGATAGAAGCTGTGGGTGTTGAAGGCGAAAAGAGTGAGGCAGATGTTGTAGGCCCTGTGTGCGAAAGTGGTGATTTCTTTGGCAAAAATGTACCACTACCAGCACTCAAACACAATGACCTTGTGGTAGTCCACTCTGCAGGTGCCTATGGTTTCACAATGGCCTCAAACTATAACACCCGTGCAAAAGCAGCAGAAATTGCTATAGAAGATGGAAAAGACAGACTCATACGTAAACGTGAGACTTATGATGATCAAGTACGCTTAGAGTTAGAGTACTTGAAATAAAGGTAATAAAATGACTCTAGATGATTTAAGATTACAAATAGACAGCATCGATAACACGCTTCTTGAACTCTACAATGAGCGTATGGAACTTGTGCATCAAGTAGGTGAACTTAAAAATACCACAGGCTCTCCTATCTACCGTCCTGAACGAGAGCAAGCTATACTAAATCGTCTCAAAAGTCAAAATACAGGTAAATTAACAAACGCAGCAATAGACGCACTTTTTTTAGAGATGTTTGCAGTGGCACGAAACCTTGAACTTCCAGAAGGTGTAGCCTTTTTAGGACCAGAGGCTAGTTTTACACACCAAGCAGCTGAGTCTAAGTTTGGAGCGATGTCTACGTACTTACCCATATCTTCCATAGAAGGCATTTTCCGTGAAGTAGAAAAAGGTACGGCAAAGTTTGGTGTGATACCCATAGAAAACTCATCAAATGGTATAGTGAGTGACACCATCAATGGACTTGATGAGTACAATCTTAGCATCATCGCAGAAGTCATTATTGATGTACACTTTGCCTTTGCTACGCTAAATGAGAACTATAAAAAGGTAAAGAGAATTTATTCTAAGGACATTGCTTTTGGACAATGTCGTAAGTTTTTGCAAGACTTAGGACTAGATGATGTTGAACTAGTACCTGTAGAATCTACAGCCAAAGCAGCAAAACTTGCATCCGAAGATGAAAGCACCGCAGCTCTTTGTCCTTCCATCGCTGCGAAGCTTTACAATTTACCTATACGCTTTAGCAACGTAGAAGATAACACAAACAACAGAACACGTTTCTTTGTCATTTCAAATTTTAAAAATGCGAGCTCTGGAGATGATAAAACATCTATGCTTGTAAAGCTTTCAAATGAAGCAGGTTCACTTGTAAACTTTCTCAATCATTTTGAACAAGCAGAGCTTAGCCTTACAAAGATAAAGTCACATATCGTAGGAGGAGAGTCTCTTTTCTTCATAGAGTTTAACGGACATCAAGATGATGTCAAGGTAAAACCTATCTTAGAGAAACTAAGTTCTGAGGTGAAAGTCTTAGGTTCGTACGTGAAGGAAACAGATGATATATAATAAAATACTTCGTGACATTAAAACATACGAAGCAGGTAAACCCATAGAGTTAGTCGTACGTGAGTATGGCATAGCACCTGAAGATGTGGTAAAACTAGCATCAAATGAAAACCCTATAGGTACAAGCCCTGTTGTGCAAAAAGCCATCATAGCCAATGCAAGTAAGGCACATCTATACCCCGATGACTCTATGTTTGAACTAAAAGAGGCATTGGCTGAAAAGTATGCAGTACAAGAAGAAAATATCATCATAGGAGCAGGCTCTGACCAAATCTTAGAGTTTGTAGCACGGGCCGTGTTAGATGAAAATTCTTCTGTACTCATGTCAGCTGTAACCTTCGCAATGTATGAAATCTATGCGAAACAAATGGGTGCTACTATCTACAGAACAGCCAGTTATGAACATAAATATGATGAGTTTATGGAAGCGTACCATATGTACAAACCAAAGATTATCTACCTTTGTACACCTAACAACCCTACAGGAGATGCAACGAGTAGAAAAGATGTCCTTAAAATCATCAACGCTGTAAGCAAAGAAACACTCATCGTAGTTGACGCTGCATACATGGAATACGCAGCAGCCAAAGATGAAAAATATGCGATAGAACCAAATGACCTACTAGATTATGAAAATGTTATCTATCTGGGTACTTTTTCCAAAGTTTATGGTTTAGGTGGTATGCGTGTGGGGTATGGCATAGCACAAAAAGGTATGATATCAGAGCTTTATAAGATACGTCCACCTTTTAACATCT
>DQVJ01000099.1 GCA_015661795.1 Sulfurovum sp. | reverse complement strand
CCTAAGCACGTTGACCAATTTTTAGCTGAGGGTCACTTAAGATGGGATAGTCTTGGTGAGTTCTTAGCGCTGGCTGAGTCACTTAGATTTATCGGCCAAAAACACAACGATGCAAAACTTCAAGCATTAACTGAAGCACTAGATGCTGCAAACAATAGTTACCTTGATAACAACAAAGAACCGGGAAGAAAAGTGGGACAACCAGACAACAAAGCGTCTCACTTCTTCTTGGCACAATTTTGGGCTGATGCTCTTGCTAATGGGGATGATGCTGACTTGGCTGCTAAGTTTGCACCAGTTGCACAAGCACTTAAAGAGAATGAAGACAAAATCATTGAAGAGCTTTTGGCTGTTGAAGGTAAACCACAAGATATCGGTGGTTACTTCCATCCGAATGATGAGTTAGCTGCTAAGGCAATGAGACCTTCTGCTACTTTAAATGCAATTATTGATGCAGTTTAATTAATCAATACAACTACTTTTACACAGAGCTTTTGCTCTGTGTAACCCTTCTCTTATAAAATTTAAGTATTATAGTCATAGGATTTAACTTCTATAACATGACAAAACATTATTGATAGTCAAAGTTATGAGTTATGTTTTGTTTAAAAGTGATCCTAAAATATGTATATTTAATATCTTGAACTAAAAGTAAAATTTTAGTATAGATGCAGACTGATAAAAAAGGATAATAATGGCAAAAGGTAAAAAAGTAACGGTAATAGGTACAGGAAATTTTGGTTCTACAGTAGCCTTTATATTGGCGATGAATGGGACATGTCATAACATTGTTTTACGTGGCAGAAATTATGATGTAGCAAGAGGAAAAGCGCTAGATATGTCTCAAGCTGCCAATGCGGCTAGACAACACACTGTAGTAAAAGCAGGGAAAGGTCCTGAATCCATGGCAGATTCAGATCTTGTTGTTATTACTGCAGGGGCACCAAGAACTCCAGGAATGAGTAGAGATGATTTACTGTTCAAAAATGCTGAAATAGTGAAAATGTATGCTAAAGAGATCAAAGAACATGCGCCTGAATCCATTGTAGTAGTAGTGTCCAATCCTTTAGATGTGATGACATATGTGGTGCTTAGAGAGACAGGATTCCCAAGAGAAAGAGTTTTGGGTATGGCAGGTATTCTTGACTCTGCAAGAATGGCACACTTTATTTTTGAAAAACTTGAATACGGTGCAGGGCAAATCCGTGCTACAGTTATGGGTGGTCATGGGGATACTATGGTACCTTTACCAAAATTTACAACAGTAGCTGGTGTACCGATAGAAGATCTTTTAGATTCGGAAGAAATTGGTGATATTGTACAGAAAACGAGAAATGGTGGTGCTGAGATCGTCAACCTTTTGGGGGATGGTTCTGCGTATTATGCACCAGCAAAATCTACATTAGTAATGGTAGAAGCTATTTTGAAAGATACCAACCAGATTCATTCATGTGCCATTATGCTTCAGAATGATTATGGTTATTCTGATATCGTTTCTGGTGTACCAGTCATGATTGGAGCAGGTGGTGCTGAAAAAGTGATAGAGATGGCACTTAAGCCACTACAGGTGAAACGTTTTAAAAATTCTGTAGCATCTGTACAGGAAATGGTTGATACATTAGAAGGACAGAATTTTTTTGATAACTAACCGAGTTTACAAGGTATTACTATAATTCCCATATATCTGGGGATTAGAATTCTCACACATCTGTTTATATCCTCTTAACCCTAATCCTTGTAAAATATATACAACTTTTATAAAGGAAATAATAATGAGCTTTAGAATAGAAAAAGATACCATGGGTGAGATGCAGGTTCCTGCGGATAAGTATTGGGCTGCACAAACACAAAGGTCGATTCATAATTTTGAGATTGGGAATGAGAAAATGCCTTTGGAGGTTGTATATGGGTTTGCAAACCTAAAGAAAGCATGTGCATTGGTCAATCAAGATCTAGGTCGTTTAGAAAACGATAAAACATCCGCTATCTCTAAAGCTTGTGAAACAGTTCTTTCTGGAGAACTGGATGATAATTTTCCATTGGTTGTTTGGCAAACAGGTTCAGGTACACAATCCAATATGAATATGAATGAAGTCGTTGCCAATAAAGCAACGGAGATTTTAGGTGGAGATTTCACTAAAGAAAACCTTGTGCATCCAAATGATGATGTAAACAAGGGGCAAAGTTCTAACGATACTTATCCGACAGGAATGAGAATCGCTGAAGTTGTAACCGTGACAGATAACCTTATCCCTGCATTAAATCAACTGAAAAATACGCTAGATGTAAAATCAAAAGCATTTTCTGATGTAGTGAAAATTGGTAGAACTCATTTACAAGATGCGACACCACTTACACTGGGACAAGAGCTTTCTGGGTATGTAGCTATGTTAGAGACAAATCTAAAACAAATTAATGATGCTTTGGTGTATTGTAGAGAAATTGCAATTGGTGGTACAGCAGTGGGTACCGGACTTAATTCACATCCAGAATTTTCAGAAAAAGTAGCTGAAAAACTCAACAGTTTTATGGAAAAAGATTATGGATTTATTTCTCAACCTAATAAATTTCATGCACTTACAGGACATGATGCCGAAGTTGTACTTTCTGGAGCACTTAAAGCATTGGCAGCAAACCTTATGAAAATAGCCAATGATATCAGATGGTTAGCTTCTGGACCACGATGTGGATTAGGGGAGATAGAAATCCCTGCCAATGAGCCAGGTTCTTCTATTATGCCAGGTAAAGTGAATCCTACGCAAGCCGAAGCAATAACGATGGTAGCAGTACAGGTGATGGGTAATGATACTACTGTAGGCATTGCTGCGTCTCAAGGTAACTTTGAACTGAATGTCTTTAAACCAGTGATTGCTTATAATATCCTTCAGTCTATCAAATTACTTTCAGATTCTATGAATTCATTTGATAAAAACTGTGCCCAAGGTATTGAACCAATTAGAGATAATATTGATAAATTTTTAAATGACTCATTGATGCTTGTTACAGCCCTTAATCCTCATATTGGGTATGAGAATGCAGCGACTATTGCAAAAACGGCACATAAAAATGGTACAACTCTCAAAGAAGAAGCAGTTGCACTTGGTTTTATGACTGCTGAAGAGTTTGACAAAAATGTAAAACCTGAAGAGATGATCGCAGCAAAATTTTAAATAGTATAATACCCAAGCGTCTCATGTGTTGTGTAAATACACAACACATAGGTATAAAACACGCTTAACCCCTCCCCAATTAATTAAACATATCATCTAAACTTCTTATAATAAATGCACTATATAAAAAGGAGTACACGTGAATATTCATGAGTATCAAGCGAAACAAATATTCCAAAAGTATGGTGTTCCGACACCAAAAGGGATAATGGTAGAGAGTGTTGATGCGGCAGTTGAAGCTGCTAAAGAGTTGGGTGGCCCAATCTGGGTTGTAAAAGCTCAGATACATGCAGGTGGCCGTGGTTTAGGTGGTGGTGTAAAACTTGCTAAGTCTTTAGATGAAGTAAGAGAATTATCAGATGAAATTCTTGGTATGACATTGGTGACACATCAGACAGGTCCTGAAGGTAAACTGGTTCAAAAGCTTTACATTGAAGATGGTGCTGACATTAAAGATGAATTTTACCTTTCTGTGGTTTTAGACAGAAAGCTAGAAATGCCTTTAAT
>DQVJ01000294.1 GCA_015661795.1 Sulfurovum sp. | reverse complement strand
CTCCACACGTGCATTTTTACCTGTTCCTCTTTTTACCACATCTTGGAGTATATCCGTCATAAGATATGCTTGTTCAGGTGTTGTAAAATCTGCTATTTCTTTTGGGCGGGTTTCATAGATAACCGCTCCTTCTTTTGAGATAATTTTGCTCACAAGTCTTGGTTCTATCATATGACCTTCGTTTGCAAATACAGAAAAAATCTGTGCCATTTTAAGCGGACTAAGCCCGAGATTTCCCAAGGCAATAGACATATCTTTGGGAATGTGAGGCACATCTAAAAATGCCAATCTATTTCGAATAGTTTTTATTCCTAATTCAGCGACAAGATTAACTGTTGCCAAATTACGTGAATGAACCAATGCTTCTCTTAGTGAAATAAACCCTTTAAAATTACGTTCATAATTTCTTGGCGCCCAGACTTTCTTTTTACCCCTATATGTATATTGAAAAGTACGAGCAAGATCTGTCAATGGTGTGGCAGGGTTATACCCCATATCTAAAGCTGTCTGATAAATAAATGGTTTAAATGCCGATCCTGGCTGACGTTTAGACTGCGTGACCCGGTTGAATGCAGATTTTTTATAATCAGCCCCTCCGACCATCGCCAAGATATCACCTGTCCTGCTCTCTACTGCTACAAATGCTGCATTAAGTGTAGAAGTATTGGCATCTTCTTTATACTTTTTAAGTGCTTTTGTATATGTGGTATTAACTGCATCTCTGGCAATTGCCTGTTGTTTCATATCTATTGTGGTATATATCTGATATCCACCTGTGCGAATATCTCCTAACCTACCTTTAAATCTTCTCACGACTTCATCTACAATAAATGGTGCGATATTCTGCGTCAATGATGTTTTATATACTTTTGGTGATTCTTTGACTGCTTTTAAATAATCATCCTGCGTAATCCACCCTATACTTTTCATACGGTATAAAACATTGTTGGCACGATTGAGTGCACGTTTGTAATGGCGTAAAGGATTGTAAAAACTTGGAGCATTTGGAATACCTACAAGCATCGCTGATTCTTTTAAAGTAAGTGCATTCATCTCTTTGTGAAAATACCCATTGGCAGCCGTTTTAACACCAAAATAATTATTGCCATATGAAATTTCATTAAGATACCTCTCAATAATATCTTCTTTACTTAACTCATGTTCTATTTTAAGTGCCAAGATAGCTTCTTTGATTTTACGCATAAGTTTTTTTTCATTCGTTAAAAGCTTATTTTTAATAAGTTGTTGCGTCAGTGTACTTCCACCCTCTACAAAAGCTCCTGCTTTTATATCTTTAACGATTGCACGTAAAATAGCATCTGGATTGACTCCATTATGCTCAAAAAACCTTGTATCTTCCATAGCCACGAGTCCTTCTACAAGAAACCCAGGAATCTCATCATATCGTGCATAAAGTCGGTGTTGTTTTTTAAAAACATACGCCAGTTTCTCACCATTCCTGTCCAATACAACAGAAGAGGTTTCAGGCTTATAGTGAATGAGTTTATCTGCATTAAGTGAAACTTCTTCATAGGCATAGATAAATGCAATGCCCAACACTACCGTAAGCAGCATGATTAAGAGAATAGAACCTTTTACCAAAGCATTGAACACAAAGAACCTTTAGAAGTATTTTTATTTATTGTACCGTGTTATGTCTAATGAGTGCCAAAACATGCCGAAGTTTTTTCACTGAAATACCTAAGTTCAGTATCACTCTCATCATAGGTTTTTTCACAGTAGGTTGGCGTATAGCACCCACAAGATACCCTTGTGCCATGAGACCCTTTTGCATAAACTGGGTAAAGGAGTTGTCCGGCATTTCTATGGGTAAAATGAGACTTTGGATATTCCTACCCAACTGTTTTTGTACCGTGATTTGTCGCTTTAATATTTTTTTTCTGTATTTCTCTACATTTTTTCGTATATGTTTCATGTTCACATAAGCCAGTGCTGTATCAAACACAGAAGGAGCTGTAGAGTAGATAACCGGCTTGGCACGATTGACTAGAAAAGATATAATGTACGATGATGCTAAAATATACGCGCCATAAGAACCGTAAGCCTTACCCAATGTTCCCATTTTAATGTGTCTTTCATGAATAGAAATACCATAAAATTCAAAAATACCCAAAAGATGTAACCCCAACACACCTGCACTGTGTGCCTCATCTACTATCAATACGGCTTTATACGCATCAGCCAAATCAAAAATCTCTTTTTTACAAAGATCTCCACTCATGGAGTACACACCTTCGACCGCAATAATTTGTCTTTTTGCAGGGTTAGATTCCAACTTTTGTGCTAAGTCATCTATATCATTGTGCTTAAAGAAGACAACCCTTTCTCCTAAGAGTTCACTTGCCATCACGCCGGATGCATGATATTCTTCATCCATAAAAAGCATATCACTTTTACGTACCAATGCATCTATGAGTGCTATATTTGCCAAATAGCCAGAGCCTACTACCAACCCCTCTTCGAAACCATTTTGCTCTGCCATCTCCATTTCAAATATTCTGTGTATTGGGTGATATCCATTCACTAACATCGATGCTTTGGAACTTAACGTTTCATATTGGTTCACCAGTTTCACTGCTTTTTTAAACTGCTTTTTATTGCTTGAGAGACCAAGATAGTCATTAGAAGCCAAATCATCTAAAGTATCATCAAAAAGTTTACGTTCTCTAAAACGACCTGCTTTTTTCAGAGCCTTTAGTTCGTCTTCATAAAGATTCATTTAAAACCTTTTATCCAAGGCAACAAAACCTCTACCTGTAATCCCATAGCTGTACTCTCATATCCTCTCACTTCTTTGATGTACTTTTTACAAAACCCTTCAACCATACAACTACCTGCTTTACCCTTCCATAAACCACTTTCGAGATAACGATTCAAGTCTTCTTCTTCAAAGGTTGAAAAATGATAATGCGTTGCAGAAATGTCCGAAAATTCTAAGTTTTTTGATTTGTAATGTACTGAGGAAATGATAGAGATCGTTGAACCACTTTGTATCCGTAAAATGCGTCTGGCATCATCTACATCTTTGGCTTTGCGTAAAATACTTCCATTTGCTGCTGAGATGACCGTATCGGCACAAAGTAACGGTAGATCAAGTCCAAATTCACGTATGGCAGCCTCAAGTTTACCTTTACTCGCTGTATAAACGAAGTCTTTTGCTATGTTTGTTCTAATTTGTTCTTCATCATACTTCGGTGATTTTTGTATGAAATCTACACCAAACTTTTGTAACAATAAAGCACGAGATTCAGACTGGGAGCAGAGGCATATTTGCATTACAGACCTCTAAGACTCACGCCCATCCAAAGTGCAACAAGACCTAACACAATATTTAATGGCAATAATACATTAGGTATCCATTTCATTTTGGCTTTTGCAAGAGCTATTTCACCTTGGTTAAATAATTTCCATGCTTTTGCGCGTCTTACATACATATACGTGAAATTCAATGCCATGATTGTCCAAATAATTTCTTTGGAAATAAAAAGTGTTTTCAATATCCCTTTATGACCTCCAGTTGCAATTGCCATGATAAGCCCCGTAGCAAAAAGTGCTATGATGAAAAAAAGAACCAGATTAAAAAGCCTACCTGTAATTTGAAGCGTAATACCTAGTCTCTGTTTAGGTTCAAGTATTTCTGCGATTTTATGTGTTTGCAACATTTGTGCATCTGTGACCCCACCTCTTGCAACAACAGGATGTACGGCTATACGAATAGCTATCATACCTCCCACCCATACAAAGGCAGAAAGCACATGAATAAAAACGATGAACTGTGCATTATTTGCAAAAAAATCTACCATTATAAATTCTCCTCTAGATATCTCAGGGCTTTTTGTGTTGCTTCTACTATTTTAGAAGCATCTTTTCCTCCTGCTTGGGCGAAGTCTGGGCGACCCCCTCCGCCACCACCTAATACAGGTGCTATCTCTTTTATCCAGTTTCCTGCTTTTATGTTGGTCTCTTTAGAACCACAGGCAATAAGTACTTTATCACCTTTCTTTTGAAAAAGCATGATAGCAACACTAGAGTATTTATTTTTAGCTTCATCAATAAGCGCTTTAATATCTCCTGTTTCTATCTCTTCTACTATCACATAAGCTCCTTTGAGTTCTTTAGCAGACAACTCTTTTTGTGTAGCCTTTTGTGCAGCTTGAACTTCAGACTTGAGTGTTTTTATCTGCTCTTTTAATTTGGCTATACCTACCAAAGGATTATTATTCTTCAGTTCGGTTTTTACTTCATTGAGTTCATTGCGTAAAACTTTTACAGCATTCACTGCTGCCTTACCACATATTGCTTCTATACGACGTACACCTGCCGATACTCCTGATTCTTTTGTAATCATAAACAGACCTATCTGTGCAACATTACTCACATGTGTTCCTCCACAAAGTTCTACAGAGGCATCACCCATGCTTACTACACGTACTTCATCACCATATTTTTCACCAAAGAGTGCCATAGCACCAGAGTTTTTGGCCTCTTCAACACTCATGAGCTCAGTTTTACGAGGTAAGGCACGAGCAATTTTGTCATTGACCCATGCTTCTACTTTCGCTATTTCATCGTTTGTCATCGCTTGAGGGTGAGAAAAGTCAAATCGTAAACGCTTATCATCATTGAGTGAACCAGCTTGGCTGATATGCTCACCCAAAACTTCACGTAGTCCAGCATGCAGTAAGTGCGTGGCTGAGTGATGTTTTTCTATCTCAGCGCGTGCAGTGTCTACTACTGCTGTTACCTCATCACCAATACACAGTTCTCCCTCTACTTCTGAGAGATTCATATCAAGAAACTTTTTAGTATCCAAAACTTTTACTGTATCATTTTGGATATGCAACTCACCGCTGTCACCTACCTGTCCCCCAGACTCTGCGTAAAACGGAGTTTCTTTAAGCATCACCCAACCTTTGCCATCTAAGTCAGTGACCTGCTCAAAGTCTTCATCAAGTAAGGCTAATACCGTTGTGCTGTGTATTGTATGTTCATACCCTACAAATGTATTAATCCCAAACTCTTCTTTGAGTGCCTTAAAGTCACCAGTAGTAGCTGCATCTCCTGTACCCTTCCATCCTGCTTTGGACTGTGCTTTTTGAGCATCCATCTTGGCATTAAAGGCATCCATGTCTAAACGTATGTTTTTCTCACGTAGCATATCTTCAGTAAGGTCTAGTGGAAAACCATAGGTATCATAAAGTTTAAAAGCAACTTCACCGTTGAATACTTCTGAGCTTAACCACTGCGGTTCATTTTCTAGTTTTTCTTCTAGTGCTTTAAACATATTTTGTGCATTAAAGCCATACGGTCTTTTGTTATTACTTGTTTCTCGATCTTTGTTGTAGTGCATACGTGCAAGTTCTTCATTAAAAAGTTTTATCCCTGCTTCAATCGTTTGGAAGAAACGCTCTTCTTCCATTTTCATAGAAGTTTTAATTGCTTCAGCTTTAGAAGTGAGGTAGTCATATTGTCCTCCCATCAAGTCCACAAGGGTATCTACCAGTTTATACATAAAAGGTTCACGTAGTCCTAGTAAATACCCATGACGAATCGCACGACGCATAATACGTCTAAGTACATACCCACGCCCTTCTTTATCGAAGTTTACCCCTTGTGCCAGTAAAAATGAACATGAACGAAGGTGATCTGCTATCACTCTGTATGAGGCAGAATTTGCTGCATCAAAGTTGTATTTTGTCCCAACGAGTTCACCTATCTTGTCTAAAAAAGGCATAAAAAGTGAAGAGTGATAGTTGTTCAGTTTGCCTTCTTTTATAGCGACCACACGTTCAAGTCCCATCCCTGTGTCGATGCTAGGTTTTGGCAGGGGGTTGAGTGTACCTGTTTCATCCCGAAAGTACTGCATAAATACCAAGTTCCATATCTCCAAGAAACGGTCACCTTCCCCGCCCATTTTGTCCTCTGGTCCATGAAAGTGTTCTTCTCCTTGATCATAGAAAATCTCAGAACAAGGTCCACAAGGTCCTGTGTCACCCATCTGCCAAAAGTTGTCTGCATCTCCAAAACGTATAATGCGCTCTTTACTTATGTGCTTAGCCCATATCTCTTCAGCTTCATCATCTGAGTCATGTACAGTCACCCAAAGTTTTTCGATAGGAAGATTAAGGTACTTTTGGGAAGTAATAAACTCCCATGCATACGCAATAGCCTCTTCTTTAAAATAATCTGCAAAAGAGAAATTACCTAACATTTCAAAAAGGGTATGATGGCGTGCGGTGTAGCCAACATTATCAAGGTCGTTATGTTTTCCTCCTGCTCTTAGACAGGTTTGACTTGATGTTGCACGAGGTGTTGTAGGGATAGGAGCCTCACCCGTAAAAATGTTTTTAAACTGCACCATTCCTGCGTTGGTAAACATAAGTGTAGCGTCATCTGGCACAAGTGGGGAAGAAGGTATAAGCTCATGCCCTTTGCTTTGAAAAAAGTCTAGAAATGATTTTCTAATATCCATTGAAAAATATCCTGAGTAAATTGTGTAAATTGAGGATATTTTATCTAAAATGTGGTTAATATGAAGGTAAGAAGTCTCGTTTAGTGACACTATCATTCTATTTTAAAGAAGGTTAGTGTCAAAATAGGTAAATTTAGAGATAAAAAACACACTGGTCATCTATATCATAATCAAAGCTACCATCCAAGAAAGTTGATCCTACACCAAAACTGGCACATTCATAAGGGATATTTGCCTTTCCTCTGTCTAAATCATCTACGATGTACACTATATCATCCCTAAGAGGGTCATTTTCATAATTCCCAAGCAAACCAGTAAAATCAAAAGTACAGTCATCTGGTGGGAAAAAAGTAAATTCTCCATTTGGTCTCGTTGCACTCCAGTCAACCATTGAATCACAGATATAAGGAATGCCACCATAGGAATTTCCATCCTGGTCAATAAGAAACAATGTTGTTGCATTATCAACAACTGTATCTCCTCCTCCACAACCACTCAAGGTAAACACAGTAACACCCGCCAGTATCAAACCTAAAATTTTCTTTTTCATTGTTATCTCCTGTAAGACTTTATCTATACATAGACTAAGATAAAATTGTGTTATCAACGTGAATGTATTTTAGCTACTTTATCATATTTTTTAAAAGTTGTGCAATTTTCTTACTGCCGTCTTTTTCAACGATGTGCATCAGTCCTTTACTTTTTGTTTCCATATTTTCACCTAATATATCAAATACTTTCTCTACATCTATGGCATTTTCTCTCATCAGCCATGCCAACTCTTTTTCTACAAGAAACTGTGCATTATAGAACTGATGGTCTTTTGCTGCGTATGGATAAGGTATGTAGAGTGTTGGTACAGCCGTAGCACTCAGTTCCCAAAGTGTAGAAGCTCCTGAACGTGCAATAGCAAAATCCGCTTCATTCATATAATCAGCTAACTTATCTGTAAATCCAAAAACTTCCGCTTCTATACCCAATACTTCATAAGATTTTTTAACTTCATCTATATTATTCACCCCTGCTTGATGGATAATTTTAATACCTTTTTCTTTAAGTACAGGTGCTATCTCTAAAGCAAGGTTATTGATAGCCTTTGCACCTTGTGAACCACCTAAAAAGATAATGGTTTTAATCTCTTTGCGTACTCTTGCATTGTCAAAAAAGATTTGTTTGACAGGATAGGCTTTTATAGGACTTTCATTCAAATAAGATGAAATAAAATGTGTCGCATAAGGTTGTAACAGTTTGTTCAGTGACCCAAGTGCTGCATTTTGTTCATGAATCACCAGTGGTGTACTAGTCAATTTAGCAGCAAATGCCATAGGAGCCGCAGAAAACCCACCCACAGACAAAACTACAGAAGCTTTGTGTTTTCGTAAGATTTTTATGGATTGGAACATCGCTTTTGCCATCATCATAAGCGATTTTATTTTCCCAAGTTTTCCTTGGTTTACAACCCCACGTGTTTCAAAAAAGTATTTTTCTTGAAAATCACTGTCTTCTTCAAACCATTGTTTATCTTGTCCCTTGGTTGATCCGACATAAATAAGTGCTTCGTTTCCTAAATGTTCTTTAACTGCTTTAACAATAGCTAAGTGTCCACCTGTTCCACCACCTGTCATAACTATACTCATATAATCTCACCTTTGATGTTTCTGGGTACTTTTTTGGATACCATCAATACCATACCTATAGCGACACATGAAGCCAAAATATGCGACCCCCCATAGCTTAAAAATGGTACAGCAATCCCTTTAATCGGTGTAATACCAGAAATACCATACGCATTCAAAATAAAAGAAAATGCAATCAATAAACCTACCCCTATAGAAAAAAGATAATACATAGGATTTTTAACCTTAGCTGCTATTTTAAAAATACGAAAGACAACAAAAAGTATCGTCATAGTCACTACAGCCAGTCCTAAAAATCCCAACTCTTCTGTAATACCTGCTAAGATAAAATCTGTATGTACTTCAGATAAATATCCTAGTTTAAATTGTCCATTTCCAAGCCCTTCTCCAAAAAAACCGCCATTGTGTATGGCATTCAAAGAGTTTGATATCTGGTACGGTTCTTTGCCAGCTTCTACACGAAGATTCTGTACAGATTCAAAAGGCAGGATCGAGAGTATGTTATCCTGCACAGTTCCCCACCATGACCTGATACGTGCCATACGGTGAGGCGCAAAGAAAATAAGGCTAATAAATGCTATAAAAACTCCCGACAACAGCGTAAAAAAGAATTTCAATGAAGAACCTATAAATAAAAACAACACCATAAGTGTTGCTCCCAAAACCACCACTTGACCTAAATCCTTTTGAAACACAGCGATGATGACAACAGCAATGATAAAAATAAGTAGATAGGGAGAAAACATACGTACCTCTTCAAAAAATCCCATTTTTGATTTATCTAACAATTTGCGTGCAAAACTCCATGCGAGGAAAAATACAAAACCTACTTTAAAAAACTCAACCGGTGCCAAGGACATAGAACCCACCCGTATCCAGCGTTTTGCACCACCCACTTCATTCACCAAAGTTGAGGGTAAAAACTGCATGGATACTATCAACAGAAAAAAGCTCACAAATAACACTAAGCCTACGCGGGCAAACCACTTGTCTGGATCTAACTTACTCAAAATCACAATCATAACAAAACCAATAAATATTGCCATACTTTGACGTATAAAAAAATGAAAATCTACATAAGAAAAATGTACAACAGTATATGTTGAAAGCGAATAACTCATCACTAAAGAAAGTGTTAAAAGTGCTATTACGCCAGCTAAAAGTGGTTTGTCAATCATCTCATATCTCTTTTATTCTATATTAATTAGTATTTTATCAGATTTAACAGATAACTTTGATAAAATTCTACATAAGCTGAGGAAAATATGAATACAAAAATGAAAAGTTGGTATAGTAAGGCACTGCATGCCAAAGCATAAAGAAATACAAAACAAAGCAATACATCAAAGAAAGTATAAAATTACTATACTTTTCTTACTTTTAGCCCTTGCTATGGGTATTTTTCTGTCTTCTGTATTAAAAACAATCTCTACTGAAAGAAGAATCCCAAGTCATAATAAAACTATTCATGATCGTTCTTTTCGTGGTGCTATCATTTCTGCTGACGACTATACACTTTCCAATTCTCAAAAAACCTACCAAGCAGTCATTCGGGGAGCAAGTATCAAGCCAGAAAAAAAAGATCTGTTTATAAAACTTTTTTCTATATATAGCCGTATTCCTGAAGAGTCATTACGCAAAAAATTCAAAAATCGTAACAATAAAATGATTCAAGGTAATATCATTCTGTCTAAAACCATTCCATCAAGTACTGCAATGCAACTAAAATCTTTAGCCTATAAGCTACGTAAACTAGGTGTTTTTCGTTCCATAAAAACTGCCTCAGGAATTGAAGTACTTTTTGGTCTAGACATTATTGAAAATGGAGAAAGCAGACGTTTTCCACTTGCTGATGTCATGAGCCCTATTTTAGGATATGTTGGTAAAAAAAGTGATGGAAAATACACCAGACCTCAGGGGAAAAAAGGTCTTGAACGTAATTACGAAGCACATATCACTTCGAAAAAAGATGGTTATTTTAAAGGAAAACGTGATGTACTTGGTGCTGTAATACATGATAAAAACAGTATACAGCTAAACCGCGTTGATGGCTTAGATTTACATCTGAACATACCACTTTCATTGCAGTGTAGAGTGGAGACAATGATAGACGCTATGCAAAGTAATCTAGATGCAGATGAAATACTCGTAGGTGTGATGGAAAGCGATACTGGAAAAGTACTTGCCCTGGCAAGTACAGAACGTTATAATCCCGCACACATCAAACAAAAAGATATACCAGCACTCAATCCAAAATTTGCTGAGTATCCTCATGAAGCTGGTTCTGTACTTAAACCTATTACCTTGGCACTGGCACTGGACAAAAAAGTAGTAACTCCCAATACATGGTTTAATACCTATAACGGAAAAATGAAAATCGGTAAAAGACGTACCATTACTGATGATGAAAAATTTGAATCTCTCAATGCCACAGACATCATCGTGCATTCTTCAAATGTTGGTATCTCTCAAATATCCTGGCGACTTACAGGTAAAGAGTTTAGAGAAGGATTAATCAAGTTTGGTATTGCAAGACCTTCGGGACTTGACCTCTCTCGGGATTTACCAGGACAACTGAAACCACTACATCTATTAGATCATCAGATGCACAGAGCAAACTCTTCCTATGGCTATGGAATGATGGTTACCTTTGCACAACTTTTTAAAGCCTACTCAGCCTTTAACAATGATGGGATAGCTGTCACCCCTCGTATCGTTAGCTATTTGGAAGATAAAAAAGGAAACCAATATACCCTAGACCCAAAAATAGGAAACCTAAAAGCTATTCAGAAAAAAACTGCCCGTCAGATACATGATATTCTCATAGAAGTTGTCAAAAGAGGCACAGGTGTTAAAGCGCAGTATCCTGGCTTGGAAATTGGAGGGAAAACAGGTACTGCACATATCGCAAAACATGGACGTTATGTACGAGAATATCACAGTAGTTTTTATGGGTTTGCCAATGATGAAAAAGGGAATAAATATACCATTGGTGTACTTGTTATACGTGCTAAAGCACGCTATAAATATTTTGCATCACTCTCTGCAGTACCAACTTTTAGAAATATTGTACAAATTTTGGTTGAGCAAAATTATCTTGTTCCTGATCCTACAAAAATACAAAAAGTAGAAAAAAATGAAACACTTTACAAGATAAAAAACCCTGTTGTAAAAACAGTATCACCAGTGCAAGTTATAGAAAAAAAGAAACCTGTAAAAATCAAAAAAGCCTCACAGAATCCATCGGTTAAATCTTTATTCAAAATCAAAGAAAAACCTCAAAAAGAAAAGAAACCAAAAGTAAAAACAACTGCCAAACCATTACATACACCTAAGAAAAGCATACCTGCAAAAGATGTCTCAACCCATGAACTTTTTGAAGATTTATTTTAAATCCATAGGTTATCAATAAGTCTTGGCTTTCCTACCCATGCTGCTACAAGTATAATTGTATTGCCTATTTCTACTGTTTCAAGTGCTTGAAACTCACGATTGACAATGGCTATATACTCTACCTCATCTGCATCTCTCAATTCTTCAGACATCATTTTTGTAATTTTCTCTACAGATAACTCACCTGACATGACCATTTTGGTAGCTTTTTTTAACGCACGAGACAAACATAATGCACGTTCTCTTTCATCCTCTTTCAAATACACATTACGAGAACTTAATGCCAAGCCTCTATCATCACGTACTATCTCACATGGTATAATGTGAACATCCATAAAATAATTCTTAGTCATTTGGGTGATAAGTGCCAGCTGTTGTGCATCCTTTTTACCAAAATATGCATGGGTAGCCCCGCTTACATTCAATAATTTCATCACTACTTGTAACATACCATCAAAGTGTCCTGGACGTTTTGCTCCTTCTAACACATATCCCCGAACAGCTGGCGCACCAATGCACAGTTCATCCTCTTCATACATAACTGCACTTGTTGGCATAAAAAGTATATCCACTTTCGCTAACTCACATATTTTGATATCTGCTTCATCTTTTCGAGGATATGCTTCAAGGTCTTCTCCCTCAAGAAACTGTGTAGGGTTTACAAAGATAGAAACGATAAGGTGTTCATTTTCCTCTCGGGCTTTTCGTATGAGAGAGAGATGTCCATGATGTAATGCACCCATTGTTGGTATAAAACCAATACTCCCAGATAACATTTTTTTTGCAGTTTGTAGTTCCTCTATCGTTTTTACAATAAGCATCTCTAACCTCGTATTTCGCTTTTATTTGGTAAAATCATACCAAAATATAAACTGATACATAATTAATTAAACGTCTTTACTGCTTCTTACAGTAAAATGACAAAGTAACAAGGAAATCATTACTATGGATGCATACGAATACGGTGAGTTACTCAAAACGCTTTCCAAAAAAATGGAAAATATCAAAAATATTGTAAAACCCGATACACTTCAAGATAGACTCAACGAAATAGAAGAAATGCAACAAAATCCAAACTTTTGGAATGATGTAGAAACCGCAGGAAAAATCTCTCAGGAAAAGACCAAAACAGAACGTATTTTAGCAACCTATAATAATGCTAACGACTCTGTAACAGATGCCCTCGAGTACTTTGAGTTGGCTAAAGCGGAAAAAGATGAAGAAACGTTGGAAATGCTTTATGACGATGCTGAGACCTTACAGGAAAACACCCATAAATTAGAAGTACAAATGATGCTAAGTGGCGAACATGACAGTAACAATGCCATTGTATCCATACACCCAGGTGCCGGGGGGACAGAGTCTCAAGACTGGGCCAACATGCTCTACCGTATGTACCTTCGTTGGGCAGAACGTCATAACCTAAAAGTAGAAGTACTTGACTACCAACCTGCTGAAGAAGCTGGTATAAAAGATGTCTCATTTATGATAAAAGGTGAAAATGCTTACGGATATCTCAAAGTAGAAAATGGCATACACAGACTCGTACGTATCAGTCCATTTGACTCTAATGCCAAACGTCACACTTCATTTTCATCGGTGATGGTCTCTCCAGAGATAGATGATGACATTGACATTGTGATAGAAGATAAAGACATACGTATAGATTCATACCGTGCCTCAGGTGCAGGGGGGCAACATGTAAACACCACTGACTCTGCCATACGTATTACACATATACCTACAAACATCATCGTACAATGTCAAAATGACAGAAGCCAGCATAAAAACAAAGCCTCTGCGCTTAAAATGCTAAAATCACGTCTTTTTGAGTATGAAATGGCGAAAAAACAAGCCGCCATTGATGGTATCGAAAAATCAGAAATCGGATGGGGACATCAAATACGTTCATACGTACTCCAACCCTACCAACAAGTCAAAGATACCAGAAGCAACCAAGCC
Source organism: Sulfurovum sp. (assembly GCA_015661795.1). Taxonomy (GTDB): domain Bacteria; phylum Campylobacterota; class Campylobacteria; order Campylobacterales; family Sulfurovaceae; genus Sulfurovum. The sequence continues at coordinate 738 of DQVJ01000294.1, read as the reverse complement.
TTTACCAATGTAGATGCCATACTTGATGGAGAGATAGATAAACTTTTAGAGGGTGTGCTTATTGCTCAAGCGAAATAGCCCTCTATGGTGTTATTGCTCATGTAATGTTTTATCTTCTAATCTAAAAAAAGTATCACATCTGTCTGCCAAAACTTCATCATGTGTGACCAAAACAAGCCCTGCCTCTGTATTTTTGATGTAGTCTAAGAGTACATCCATCACCAGTGTGGCTGTCTCCTTGTCTAAATTTCCAGTGGGTTCATCCGCAAAGATAATACGTGGTTTTTTACTCAGTACCCTTGCTATGGAGACACGTTGTTGTTGTCCTCCCGAGAGTTCACCAAGACGTTGCCCCATAAGCTCTTTTATCTCTAACTTCTCCAAAATACTTTCATCTAACTCTTCTTCACTTAGCATGCTGGCTACTTCTATATTTTCCATAGCTGACATCCCCTTAAAAAGGTAGTGGAACTGAAAAATAATACCTATATCAAAACGACGTAATACTTCAATAGCATCATCATTTAAACTATAAAGGTCTTTCCCTAAAAGAATCACTTTTCCCTTCTTGGGCTTCAAAAATGTAGAAAAAATATGTAAAAGTGTAGACTTACCAGAACCACTGCGTCCTACGATAGCTTTAGACTCATGCGGTGCTACAGAGAAGTGAATATCGGTAAAAAGTGTGTAGTCAAAACTGTGTGAAATATGGGTAGCTTCTAAAAGCATTTGAGACAT
>DQVJ01000251.1 GCA_015661795.1 Sulfurovum sp. | reverse complement strand
GTGATGATAGTGGCTGTTGGCTTGGGTTTGGGTACAGTTTTTGAGATGTACCCAGAACTTTATGACATCTTAAAAGTAGTGGGCATTGCCTACTTACTATGGATGGCATGGAAGATAGCTACATCCTCTTCTGGTATGGGTAGTGATGATGAAGTAAAAAAGCCTTTTACGCTAGTACAAGCTATGCTCTTTCAATGGGTAAACCCTAAAGCGTGGGTGATGGTCATCACGGCTATGGGTTCATTTATAACTTCAAGAGAGCATGCTTTTTTACAAGTGTTGCTCATCGCTTTTACATACTTATGCGTAGGGTTTTTGTCTACAAACTTTTGGGCACTAGGTGGGGTGTATTTGCAGAAGTTCATCTCTAATGAAAATAAAGTTATGATGTTCAATCGTGTGATGGCTGTGCTGATAGTTTTGTCAGTTTTGCCGTTTGTTTTGAAAGATTGATGGGACATTTTCTTGTCTTATGCTAGTAATTTTTGTTACTATAATGAAAATAAAAGGACACACTATGAAAAAATTACTACTCACAGCAATCATGACATCATCACTCATGGCAGGTAACTTTACCCTAGAGAGCAACGACATACAAGGACAGTTAAGTAGTAAGCAAGAGTATAACAGCTTTGGCTGCTCTGGTTCTAACATGTCTCCTGAACTTCACTGGAAAGATGCTCCAAAAGGTACAAAGTCTTTTGCCATCACAGTCTACGACCCAGATGCACCTACAGGTTCAGGTTGGTGGCACTGGCTGGTGGTAAATATACCTGCAACGACTACAAGCATAAGTACAGATGCCTCTGCACAGGGTAAGCTACCCAAAGGTGCAGTCGAAACCATGACAGACTACGGTTCTGCTGCTTTTGGTGGTGCGTGTCCTCCCCAAGGTGACAAGGCGCATAGCTACCTTTTTACTGTGTATGCGTTAGATGTAGAGAAGTTGGATGTCACAGCTAAGAGTGACAGTGCATTGGTAGGGTATATGATAAACCAGCATGTGATAGAGAAGGCTACTATACTGTCGTATTATGGACGAGATAAGTAATAAGAGAAAAGATAGAATTTTAGATAGTGCCTGATTATGTAGAGTTTAAAACTGTGGGACTTCTATAGGTGAGTAAATTTTAGATATGCTCTTTTTCAAATAAACCATTAAAGGCTAAAAATGAAAACCATGACATGCAAACAACTCGGAGGGGCTTGTGACATCATGTTTCAAGCTGAGACTTTTGGAGAGATATCAGAGTTGAGTATGCAACATAGTATGGAGATGATGGAAGCAAATGATGAAGCACATCTAAAAGCGATGACAAACATGAAAGAAATTATGCAACACCCAGCCACGATGAACCAATGGTTTTTAGAGAGAAAAGCAGAGTTTGACGTTTTACCTGAAGACTAAAGGTCAAACAAGATGCTAAAAAAAGAAAAATTTTCTCTAAAAGATGAACTTTATAACCCAAAAAAAGTAGAGATGATAGCCTCTGAAATAAAAGAGGTTTATCCTGCTTTTGAAGCTAGCCGATTTACTAAAGAAACAGTAGCCAAATTTCCTAAACTAGAACTCAAAGAACGCATCTACCACATACGAGATATGTTTAAAAAGTATCTGCCCAGTGACTACAAAGAGGCTGTGAATATCTTACTGCAATCCTTGCCACAAGAACTAGACCCTAGCAAAAGTGATGATGACTTTGGAGACTTCATCTATGCCCCTTACTCTGAGTATGTAGCAGCATATGGGTGCCATGAAGAACATCTGAACTTTTCGCTTCAAGCCTTACGAGAGATAACCAAACGTTTTTCTGTAGAGTATGCTATACGAGACTTCATAAACATCTATCCAACGCAGACTTTGGCTATGCTAGAAGCATGTGCAAAGTCAGAAAACTACCATGAAAGACGTTTGGCAAGTGAAGGCTTACGTGGGAAACTTCCTTGGGCTAAAAAGCTTAACATAGCATATGATGTGCCTTTGAGACATTTAGAACTACTCTATAGTGACAAGACACGTTATGTGACACGCTCAGTGGCGAACCACTTAAATGATATAACCAAGATAGATGCTCCTTTGGTACTGGAGACTTTGAAGCGTTGGAAGAAGAGTAAAAAACAAGAGCCTAAAGAGATGGATTTCATCATCTCTCATGCCTTACGTACTTTGGTAAAACAAGGGAATGAAGATGCCTTAGCGATGCTAGGGTATAGTAAAAAACCACCTATAGAGGTAAAAAAAATATGCCTTCATACTCCTAATGTTACTGTGGGTGAAGCATTGGCATTTGAGGTGGAGATAGTGGCATATGATCATGCGATGCTTATGGTGGACTATGTGGTACATTTCCAAACCAAAGCAGGTAAACTTAGCCCAAAAGTGCATAAATTGAAGAAGTTAAAGCTAGAAAAAGACGAGAAAATAGTTTTAAAAAAGAAACATCCTTTTAAAGCCAATATGAGTACACGTACCTTGCATGCAGGAGAGCATGTGTTGGAAGTGCAGATAAATGGTAGTATCGTACATAGAGAAAAATTTGACCTTAAGGTATAAACAATGACCTTTAAACAACTAGCCCCATATCTAGACTAAAAGATGTTTATACTCACTTCTGAAGATAGCCCCATATCGGTAAATTTAAAATGTGACCCATCTATGCTTTAGAACTTTGTAATATTTATGAAGGTGTCATAGCAGGACATTATATGAGTAAGAAGCAGAGGGAGGCTTTGGGATGAGACATCTCTCAGTGCAAATAAAATCAGTATCAAAGACTTTAAAACCCAGTCTAATCTTAGAAGTACGAGCAAAGAGTGCTCATACATTAGTAAGTTGCCAATCTCACTTTTTTAATGTTAAACATCATCCAAATAGCGGTGATTAGTGCCACAACAAAGAGTCCTACAAAGACATAAAGTGTATCTGAGTAGCTACCTGTGATATCTTTAACATATGCGATGATGAGTGGTCCTACTAGCCCTGCTAATGCCCATGCTGTTAAAATATACCCGTGTATAGCTCCTAGTTGTTTGGTACCAAATATATCTCCAATATATGCAGGGATAGAGGCAAATGCACCACCATAACATGTCATAATGTAGTAGACAAGGATAGAGTACAGCAATACACTAGTGACTGTAGTCAACATATAAAATGCCACAATTTGCGTAGCAAAAAAGAGTACAAAAACCACAGGACGTGTCAAGTAATCAGAGATACTAGCCCATGCGATACGACCCACTCCATTAAAAATACCCATAAGTCCTACAGCTGAAGCTGCTGCAAGTGCTGAGATACCGACAACTTCTTGAAGCAGTGGAGATGCTACAGAGATGATGGCGATACCACATGTCACATTGATAAACAACATCATCCATAAGCCATAAAAGCGTCCTGTTTTGATGGCCTCTTCACG
>DQVJ01000248.1 GCA_015661795.1 Sulfurovum sp. | reverse complement strand
ACTCTATTTTGCTGATCATGGATAGGGAAGGCCGATCTAAAAACTTTTTCTAAAGTAGAGTTTTTTCTATCTTTTTCACCCATCATTAAAAAATTTTCATAAGATTTTTGTTGAAGTTGAAGTAAGTTTGGAATTTCTATTTCTCTTGGTGTTTTTGAGAAGTCAACACGGAGTCTGTTACCAGAATGCAAAGAATTAAGCATATTTGTCCTTGTAATGATGTTCGTAAATTGTTTAAATGATTAATATCGTTTAGCGTCTAATATAAACACATGATTAGATACACAAAGAAACTATTAGAGGAGGGTATGAAAATGTCTCCGAATAGCTTTTAACTATATCTTTTGTAGTTGTAATGAAACCAAGAAAACCTTGGTTTCAGAAAATAAGTCTATTGACTTATTTAAGTTCACACTTAGCACCAGCTTCTTCAATTTGAGTTTTGAATGCTTCTGCTTCTTCTTTTGCAACAGCTTCTTTAAGTACTGTTGGTACTTCTTCAACGGCAGCTTTTGCTTCTTTAAGTCCAAGACCTGTAATTGCTCTTACCACTTTAATAGCATTAATTTTTTTCTCACCAGCATCAGTAAGAACAACGTCAAACTCTGTTTGTTCTTCAGCAGCAGCACCTGCACCTGCATCACCGCCACCAGCTACTACAGTAGCTTGCGCAGATACTCCAAATTTTTCTTCAAATTCTTTTACAAGCTCAGAAAGCTCTAATACTGACATGTTTGAGATAAACTCAAGAACATCTTCTTTAGTTGTTGCCATTTTATATCCTTAAATATATATTATAAATGCCTTTGCATTTTTAAATCAAAAGAGCCTAGTGGCTCTCACCACTCTATGCTTCTTCTTTTTTAGTTGCAAGTGCTTGCATACCAATGGTAAAGTTTTGTACTGGTGCGTTCCATACATTAAGGAGCATACCAAGAAGTACATCTCTAGTAGGAAGTTTTGCCATTGCATTAATGGTATCCATACTAGCAACTTCACCTAGGATCAAACCTGTTTTGATAGAAAAACTATCTTTAAAATCAGTTGCTGCTTTGTCTGCAATCTTACAAGGTGTCACCTGTGCAGGACCCCAAATAACAAGGTTTGTATCTGTAAATTCAATATCTTCACACCCAGCATTTTTTAATGCAATACGTGCAAGTTTATTTTTTACAACTTGTACATTAGTCTCTTCGTCTTTCGCAAGGTTTCTTACAATTTCAAGATTTTCAACTGTCATACCTTTGTAATCACAAACAATAATGGCACCAGCATCTTTAAATGCTTCTGTCATCTCTGCAACTAACTCTTCTTTTCTAGTTCTAGTCATATATATTCTCCTTCCGACCTCTAAAAGGGTATAGGATATTCCCTACATATTGATGCTTTCACATCAATTAATTAAGCTTTCGCCCCTTTTATCTTAGATCTAAGATTATGAGTAGTAAATAGGTTACCCTCAAACAAAAACTTTATTTAGTTCTTGTTTGAAAATAATTCAAAGAGAGCCAAAACTCTCTTTTTGATGTATTATTTAAGATCCATTAATTCTGTTGTATCCAATGTAATAGAAGGACTCATGGTGAGTGAAATTGCACCATTAGAAATAAATCTACCTTTTGCTGATGCTGGCTTGGCTCTATTAATTGTTTCCATAAGTGTTACAAAGTTTTCTTTGATTGCATCTTCCGAAAAAGACACTTTCCCAATACCTGCATGGATATTACCTTTTTTGTCAACTCTAAAGTTCACTTGTCCCCCCTTAGCATTTTCAACTGCTTTAGCAACATCCATAGTCACCGTACCAGTCTTAGGGTTTGGCATAAGGCCTTTTGGCCCAAGGATTCTTGCCACTTTACCAAGAACACCCATCATATCCGGTGTAGAAATAACAATATCAAAGTCAAGCTTGCCTGCTTGTATATCTTCGATTAAGTCTGCAGCACCAACAAGGTCAGCACCTGCTGCTTTTGCCTCATCAGCTTTTGCATCTTTAGCAAATACTGCAACTCTTACTGTTTTACCAGTTCCATTAGGAAGAACAACTGATCCTCTAATCATCTGGTCTGCATGTCTTGGATCTATATTAAGATTCAATGCAACTTCTACTGTTTCATCAAATTTTGCAGATTTAAGATCCTTAAGAACCTTCATTGCTTCATCAACACTATATTCTTTAGTAGCATCTACTTTTTTAAGTAGTGCTTCTCTTCTTTTACTTACTTTTTTTGCCATTTTGTTTCTCCGCTTTGATGCTCCCACATTTTTAAAATCATGTGGTTAAAGATTTGTAACTTAAGTAGATATGATTAATCTACTATTTCAACACCCATACTTCTACAAGTTCCAGCGATAATACTTGCCGCCATCTCTTTGTCATTTGTATTCATATCAACAATTTTTCTCTCAATGATTTCATCAAGTTTTGCTTTTGTGATAGAACCCACTTTGGTAGTGATAGGGTTATCAGTACCTTTTTTAAGTCCTGCTGCTTTTAAAATAAGCTCAGATGCAGGTGGTTGCTTGGTTTCCATTGTAAAACTTTTATCTGCATACACGGTTACAATAACAGGTACTTTGAATCCCATTTGATCTTTTGTTTTTTCATTAAAAGCTTTACAAAACTCCATGATGTTCACACCACGTTGTCCTAGTGCAGGACCTACTGGTGGTGATGGGTTTGCTGATCCAGCAGGGATCATCATTTTAAACTTTTCAGCTATTTTTTTTGCCATTCTGTTCTTCCTTTAGATTATTTTCTCCTTGCAAAGGAACAAAGTTCCTATACAATTCCTTTCTCTGAAGTTCCAATGAATACTTCAGAGAAATGTCTGTTCAGCAATTATTTAAAGTCTTTGTGAGACAGACTAAATTATTTTTTCTACTTGCGTATAAAGTATCTCTACTGGAGTATTTCTACCAAAGATAGAAACATTTAACTTTAATTTTCCATGGTCAAGATCATACTCTTCCACCATACCAGTAAAATTAGAAAATGGTCCATCAATAATACGAACCATTTCACCAGTTTCAAAATCAACTTTAGGACGAGGTGCAGATTTATTCTCCATCTTGTCTAAGATGTTTTTGATATCGGATTCTGTAAGTGCTGTAGGTGTCTTTTGTTCACCGATAAATCTAGATACTCTTGGTAAAGATTGAATCTTATGCCAAAGATCAGTATCCAGGTCTATATGCGCGAAAGCATACCCTGAATAGAGTGTACGTTCAGTAATCTTTTTTTCACCATTCTTTACTTCAATTACTTCCTCTGTAGGGACAACAATACGTTCAACTTTTTCTTCGATTCCATGATCGCGTACGAGTTGTTCAATTGCTCTCTTTACAGATTGTTCTGATCCTGAATACGTTTGAATTGCATACCATTGAAAAGCCATTGTTTGTCCTATAAAACTGATGATACGATTGATGACATCAAAAGGTCAACCAATGCTAAAAATATTGATATTACAGTTACTACGAGGATAACTGCTAAAAATGCTTGTCTTACTTGTACTTTTGTTGGAAATATTACTTTGTGAATCTCTGCACGAGCATTCGTTATAAATGTTGAAATTTTTCCCATATTTACATTACCTTTTTTGTGGCAGGCCAAGAGGGACTCGAACCCACGGCACCTGGTTTTGGAGACCAGTGCTCTACCAACTGAGCTATTGGCCTAAAATAATACCTAAAACTAAAAAGAAGAGTTAGGTATTAAAAAAGTCTTACAATTACAGTTTCATTTCTTTATGTATTGTATGGCATTTACACCATTTACAATACTTTTTCAGAGCAAGTTTTTCTGTCGTTGTTTTTTTATTTTTAGTTGTGTGATAATTACGTCTTGTACATTTCTCACATCCTAAGTGAACTGTTTCTCTCATT
>DQVJ01000009.1 GCA_015661795.1 Sulfurovum sp. | reverse complement strand
CGTTGATGTGACACAGAAACAATAAACCCTTTGCTTGCTGGGTACGCAAGTGTTCTGTAGCCCTGTCGCTTGAAACTTTTAAGGGCATGGGTATAACTCTTTTTAGTTTTTGCTTGCACAGAGTATGCTTTTGCCTCCGGGTTTGAGAGATTGTATAAGATATAACTGTTGTTTTTATGAAAGAGGATCGCCAGACTGTTGGTTTTTTTATGATGAAGGTAAAGGTATTTTTTTCCATTTTTGATTATTTTAAACTGATCTCTTGCAAAAAATGCTCTGTGGTGTTTTGTATATGGGGTATATTTTACAACAGTGACTTTGTCAATTTCATTTTGGAGAAAAAGGGTATTTAGGGAACAACCACTTAGCAGCAGAAGGAATAAAAGTAGCCATGTTTTACGCATATATATAATTTTTCCTATGTTTTTAGTATGATAGTATAACGAGTATTAGTTAACATACAAATAACACAAAAACACAGAATAATACTCAGTTGTTTTGCAAGAAATCTTTTATTTTCTCTGCTATATTCTCAGCTTTGGTTCCCAATATTATTTGTATAGATGCTTGGTTGGGGCGTATGACACCTTTGGCACCCAGTGTGATGAAATCATCTTCATTGAGTATGCTACTGTCTTTGACATGCATACGTAGTCTGGTAATGCATGCATCTGTATGGATGATGTTTTCTTTCCCTCCCAATGCAGTTACAAAGGCTTGTGCCTGAGGATCTTTTTGAACAGTTTCTTCTGTACTGTTGTCTTCAAAAATCTTTAATTTAAAAATCTTAATGAGATAATAAGAACTTACAAAATACACGAGGGAAAACACAGCCCCTAAAGGAAGTATGAGAAGCGGATTGGTTGCAAGTTTATAATTGATGACATAGTCTATAAAACCAGCAGAAAAGCCAAACCCGGCATGTATATCCAACATTTGGGCAAGGGCCAATGCCAAACCGGTTAAAACAGCATGAAGCACAAAAAGCAAAGGAGCTACAAAAAGAAATAAAAACTCCAAAGGTTCGGTAATGCCAGTAAGAAAAGAGGTAAATGCCACTCCTGCCAGTATCGCACCCACTTTTTTTCGTGAAGTTTTTGGCGTATTGAGATAAATGGCAAATGCCATAGCGGGTAATCCAAACATCATGACCACATAAAACCCTGACATGTAGATGCCCGCTGTTTTATCTCCAGCAAAAAAGCGATGTAAGTCACCATTGGCAACCACTTCTACGCCATCTTTGATATGGGTATATTCCCCCAATTGAAACCAAAAGACAGAGTTGAGTATATGGTGTAGCCCCAGAGGAATAAGAAGACGATTGAGCGTGCCATAAATAAAAGTACCTATTTCATTTAAACCTATAATAGCATTGGAGAATGCATCAATACCACTTTGTGCAAAGTGCCAAAAGTACCCTGCCAATACACCTACCCCTATAGCAGCCATTGAAGTCACGATAGGGACAAAACGTTTACCACCAAAAAAACCTAAAAACTCTGGCAACTTAATAGCATAATAACGGTTATAAAGTGTACCTGCAACCACACCCATAATAATTCCTACAAAAACACCCATGTTGACATCTTTGTCAATACTAAGGTAAACAGCTTTTGCTATAAGTACACCTATGGCTCCAGCAAGTGCAGCTGCACCATCATTGTTTTTTGCCAAACCATAGGCAATACCGATGCCAAAGAGTAAATCTAAGTGAGAAAAGATAGCATCTCCCGCATGTTTCATAACAGAAGCTATTTGACCGTCAATGAAGGGTATATCTCCAAACCCAAGTCTAAGCAGTAGTGCAGCAACGGGTAAAACTGCAATAGGTGTCATCAGCGCTTTTCCAATTTTTTGAAGTAAGTTAAACATGACGTATCTCCTGTTTTGTAGAGGCAATGCTCTTGGCAGAAACACTGAGTGTTTCCAGACCTAAAGTAATCAGTTTGGGTATGGCTTCTTTTTCGCTTGCCAGTTCACCGCAAATACTTACGGGTTTTTTGACTTGTGTAACAATGTTTTTTAGAACAGAAAAGACAACAGGTGACATAGGATCTATTTGAAGTGTCGGATGTGTTCGTTCTATAGCGAAAAGATATTGTGTTAAATCATTGGTGCCTACAGAATAAAAGTCAACAACAGCATCAAAATCTTTGAGTAAAAAGAGCACAGAAGGTACTTCTATCATGATCCCAAAAAGGATATGGGAGATATCTATCGTATGCTTTTTTGCAACATGCAGGGCAAAACGTTTTGTTTCGTTGAATTCTTCTACAGAGGAGATCATGGGAAACATTATTTTGATAGGTTTGTGCTTTGCTGCAGTAAAAATAGCATAGAGTTGTTCTTCCATCAGTTCAGGGTGTGTTTGAAACAGACGCACCCCACGAATCCCTAGAAAAGGATTTTTTTCATGAGGTATCTGTATATAGGGCAGTGCTTTATCTCCCCCGACATCCAAGGTACGTACAGTGATATGTTCAAACAGAGAAAATATCTTTTCAAAGGCATCTATTTGTGCCTGTTGGCTCGGTTTTTCCGTGCCAAATAAAAATTCTGTTCTTAGCAATCCGATTCCCTCTGCACCTTCTTCTTTGGCTACTTTTGCAGAGTCTATATCAGAAATATTGGCATACACAGATATCTGTTTCCCTGTTTTTGTACAGGCATGTTCAAAACGTTTGGCATGGTTTGTGTGTATTTGATGTTGATAGCGTGCTTGTGACTCTGTTGCCTGACGTATATCCTCTGCTGAGGGAATAGGGACAAGCAGTGCACATTGGGTATCTAAAATAACATGGGGGGCATAGGTTTGGATCTTTTCTGACAAGATAAGAGAGGGTATTCCAGAGGCACGTAACAAAATAGCTGTATGTGAGGTAGGAGAAGTTTCTTTTAGAATGACACCTTGTACATCACTTTTTTCCAAAGACGTGATGTCACTAGGCAGTAAATCATCAGCATATAAGACAAAGGGATGAGCAGGGAAAGTGCTTTCATAACGATACCCTAGATGACTTTTGAGCCTTTGGAGTAGATCTAAGTAGTCAGTGATTTTGGCTTCAAATCTCCCTCCTTTGAGTTTTTTGGATGCTTCATGTATATGTAATTCAAAGTCATCAAGGCCAGTACTCTCTTGACTAAGTGAAAGCAACAGTTCTTTCTGTGCAAGGTAAATACCTGCTTCATCATGGGTGTGTGTGCTGTAGAGTGTTTCGAGTTCTTCTAAAGAGAGGTTAACAGACTCTTGAAAAGAGAGGTCTGTAGGAGAAAATGTTTCTTCTCTTGTATAGAAAAACAAAGGTGCTATCGCCACACCTTCAAAGATGCTCTCCCCTTTTAGTACCTCACTCTTGTAATGATGTATTTTTTTCTCGATGAGAGGTAGGGCTTTATCTTCTTGCATCAAGGCTTGGAATGTTTCTGTGAGTGTGTTAAGTGCTTCTTGTGCATCTTTGCCTGTAAGACTCAAGGTAAAGGAGTCGTTTGGTGCCAGATTTAAGGACAGAAGTGGACTGACTGCTTTGGCATTCACCGTTTTACCTGCAAAAGAAACGTGGATATCACATTTAAACTTTTTTGCCTCTGAGATAAATTTTGCCACAGGACGTAAGTGAAAACCATTTGACGATGTCACCGTAAGTGTACTACTGAGTGTCTTGGTAAACAAATTTTTAAAAAATTGCATAGGAGTCTTTATATTTTGATACGTAAAGTATAGCAAATCTTTGTTATACTCAAAATTATTATCATGCTATTAGGAACACCATTGAGACACCTTATTAATTTTATAGAAACAAAAGATGTAAGAAAATCATTGATTTTTGAGCATTTAAAATGCAGCAAAGAAGAAGCAGAACTTATTCAGTATATTTGTCGAAGATATGTCAAAGGGTTAGAAGAAATTTCTGTATTGGAGATGTTGCAGGAAAACTTTTCTGCAGAAGGGTATGTCTATCTTAAAAAACTTTCACTGGTCAAAAACCTGCTTGATTTGGGCTGGGTGATTCAGATGAGCTTTGGACAAGCCAAAGCCCATGAAAGTTCTAGGCTAGAGTTGCTGGGCACGTCTATTACCCCGAGCATTTCGTTGTTACGGTTGTTAGAAGAAGGTTCACTTGAAATCTTTTTGCCAGAGGTTAAACCCTACACAGACCATTTGGAATATCTGCAAGATCAGTTTGATATGGTCACACTCTTGCATCAGATTTCAACATTTAAACAAGGATTTACCGACAACTCTTTAAGCATAGGACGTTTAAAGAACAAATTGACACTATTGACAAAACGCATCGAAGAACGTGTCAAAATGACTGAAGCACCCATAGTTGTAGAAGAATTTTTTAAAGAAAAAGAATTTGATGAAAAAGAAAAACGTATTTTTCTAGCCCTGTTAAAAGAGGAATATTCTGGGGGAGAAGGACAGTTTAGAGATATGAATACACTCATAGAACTTATCTCTTTTGATGAATACGAAAAAATAAAAAACAGAGCATTGCTTGAAGATGGTGCCAAACTTATTAAAGAACAAATCATCGACTATGAAGAGATACTCAATATGTTTGGGGGTGTCAGCCGTTCTTTTTATTTACAAGAAGAAGTGATGCAACGCATTATCCACCCTAAAAAAAGCAAAAAAGTAACGAAGCTAAAACTCGATGCTTTGGTGCAAGAGCAAGAGCTTTTTGAGTATCTCAAACCATTGACAACACTTGATGATGTTGTCTTACACCCCAAAACAAGAGAAACCTTGAACAATGTTGTCAAACAGGTAGATAAAGACGTTTTTAAAAAACTCAAAGAGTGGGGTATTAAAGACAAACGAAAAGGGATAGACGCACGTATTATCTTTTATGGTGCAGCAGGTACAGGTAAGACGATGACTGCCATGAGCTTGGCAAAAACACTCAAACGTCCCATCCTCTCATTTGACTGTTCGAAGATATTGTCCATGTATGTCGGGGAAAGTGAAAAAAATGTACGTAAAATATTTGATGATTTTAAAGAATTGAGTAAAAAAGCAAAAGTAGACCCTATTTTATTGCTCAATGAAGCAGATCAGTTTTTAAGTAGCAGAAGTGAAGGTGCAGGAAGTTCTGCAGATAAAATGCATAACCAAATGCAAAATATCTTTTTAGAACAGATAGAAAAATTTGAAGGAATCCTCATCGCTACGACCAACTTGTTAGGAAATATAGATAAAGCATTCTCAAGACGCTTTAACCATAAAATAGAATTCAAAAAACCAGGTAAAAAACAACGTTTAAGACTCTGGCAGTTTATGTTGCCTGAAAATGCAGACTATGAAGAACGTTTCGACATTCCCGCACTTGCCAAACATGAGTTGACAGGAGGGCAGATAAATCTCATTATTAAAAATACGGCGTACAAAGTAGCCGTACGTGATGAGTCTGTTTTTACCAACAAAGACTTCTTAGATGAGATAGAAAAAGAGTTAGGCTCAAGTTTTGATAGTGTCAAAAGCATGGGCTTTAAGGTTTAAAATACTTTTTGAAGTAATACTGTAGTAATGATTTTCTTCTATACTGATGCAAATTATAGTTTAGAAGGACACGAATGAAAAATAGATATTCAACACTATTGATGGGCTTACTCCTCCCTATGACATATGTAGGTGCACAGGATGCTTCACTCACACCGCCACAAGCAAAAGCGGGTGAATGTTATGCCAGAGTTATGTCTCCTGCAAAGTATGAAACGGTATCTGAAAAAGTCTTGGTCAAAGAGGCAAAAGAAGAGATTACAGTAATCCCTGCGGTATATGAGACTGTAGAAAAAGAGATAGAAGTCATCCCTGCGAGTAAAAAACTGATACCTCTACCGGCAACCTACAAAGAGGTAGTTGAAACGATTGAGGTAAAACCCGCTACACGTATATGGAAAACAAGCCTGAAAAAAAGAGCATTACCAGTTAACCAAGCTTTATTAAACACCATCAAGGCCCAAGGTGTTGACTTGGACAAAGCAGTAGCTAAGACATGTTTTAAAGAGTTTTTCAAACCTGCAACCTATAAAGTTACTACAGAAGATATTTTGGTACAAAATGAACGCAATGAAACCAAAGTCATCCCCGCAACATTTGAAACCAAAGAAGAAAAGGTAGTTCTTGTTCCTCCTTCAAAAGAAGTGGTACAGCTAGAAGCAGAGTATGAAACTGTAGAAGAAAAAGTCTTGGTAGAAGAAGCAAAAACGGTGTGGAAAAAAGGTAAAAACCCTGCACAAAAACTCTCAGGTGCCACAGGAGAGATTATGTGTTTGGTGAAAGTCCCAGCCAAATATAAAACCATTAAAAAATCAGTCATTAAAAGTCCTGCCAAAACAGAGATACAAGAAATCCCTGCACAGGTTGAAACCATTGAAGTACAAAAACTTGTGAGTGAACCTACCTTGAAACATACACCTATCCCTGCGGTATATGAGACTGTGGAGAAAAAAATACCAGATACCCCTGCTGCATTTATGTGGGTTGATGCCAAGACAGGAGCGCAAGCACCATGGAAAGCCACAGGAAACAAGATATGTTTGGTAGAAACGCCTGCAGTGACAAAAAAGATTACAAAAACAGTATTGGATACACCTGCGACAGTCAAAGAAGAGCTTATCCCTGCTACCTATGAAATCGTCAAAGTCCAAAAACTCGTTTCAGAAGCCAGAGAGACAAGAACACCAGTAGAAGCACAATACAAGATGATAGACAAACGTAAAAAACTTGCTGATTCACATCTGGGATGGGAACGTATCTTATGTCAGACAAATATGACAAAAGATGTCATTAAAAAAATCCAGACTGCTTTGAATGAAAAATCGTATGCAGTGGGTAAACCAGACGGTATTTTAGGAAGAGGTACGAGAAATGCCATCGAAAGATACCAAAAAGACAATGCACTCTCTACAGGGGGCATCACCTACGAAACCTTAGGGTCTCTAAACATAGAACTCTAAATCATTCCCTTAGGCGCTCTCTCTTTGGAGAGATCCCTGATATGTGTATGCGTTTGTATGAAATTTTTCTATAATCTTTTAAAATGAGATTTAATGAAAAATTAGATACTTAGTATGAAATACATAAGGGATTTTTATCAGAAAAAACATTGAATGAAGCTACAAATAAAAAATATTTTACTCATGCAAAACTCGTCTGTACATACAAAAGCCTGAGAACAAATCTACCTTATTTATTTACGTATAAAAAGCACAAACATTTAGGGATACAGAATACTGCAAATTCTTTGGATGGTGGAGTGTTCTCTCCGATAAAAAAACTTCACAAAATACACAATGGATTTAGTCAATCACTAAAGTTAAAGATGGTGGACGATTATTTAGTAAGTTATAAGAAAAAAGAATAATTTAAGCACCCAATTTTTTTATTAAGTCCAAAATTTGACAGTTTTCACAGTTTGATAGATAAATTCCTAAAAAGAGTCAAAGACAATTTCAACCTAGACAAACTCAGCAAAAAATTAGAAGCATTTTACGAGCATGACTTTAAAACCTTTGTAATCGAACTAAAAAAGAAAAACCACCCTAAGCCTACTCCAACAAGACGAATAGGAACCATACTTTAAGAGCTATCAAGAAACGTTGACAACCTTACAAACCAAGATTGACAACACCGACAAAGAGATAGACAAAATGGTGTATGGGAAATATTTACAAACTGTAAAAGCAAAGGGCAAGAATGACAGTGAGATTTTGCCGGGGCTTCTTGCTAACACAAATTATTCACCCAAGCTTTACTTTACATAGTATAGCTATAGATATCACTTCACTATCTCTACTCCAGCACCTTGTAACCCTAAAATCCCGCCTTTTACATTAATTGGAGTAAATCCATTTGCCTCCAAGATGCGTGAAGCAGTGACAGAGCGGTTACCACTTCTACAGTATACGATGATTTTTGTATGTTTATCTTGCTTGAGCATACCGAGGTTTTTTTCGAGTGCACCTACGGGTATGAGTGT
>DQVJ01000107.1 GCA_015661795.1 Sulfurovum sp. | reverse complement strand
CTTAAAGTCATCCCTGGTGAGGACTTTGAGCTTACTGCCTATGACTACCAAGACAAATTTGGTGCAAGTTATAACAACACTATCGCTGCAGTTGCTTCTGGCGACGTGGTTGAAGATTAAATATTAAACAAAAGGATATACAAATGAAAAAAATGATTTTATTACTTATGCTTCCACTGACGGCATTAATGGCGATAGAGTTTGTCATGACCCGTGACGGTCTTGTCGATGCAAAAGACTTTACAACTACCCAACCCGGAGTCACTGACCCTACTCCATCAACTCCAAGTACCTACTTAGAAACAGTCAACCTTCCATCATGTGATGCTTCTAACCCTGAAGTGCACTTCATTAACAATAACTCAGACTGGGACAACATCAATAGTAGCAGTAAAAGTATCTTTTGTGTTTCACCTGGTGACTATACTGCACTAGGTAATATAAGCTTAACAAGAAGTGGTACAGATGGAAAAAGACGATATATTGTACTTAATAATGGAAATGATACCCACCCAGGAAAGTTAAATCAAAATGAATTGGCTAATTTTGCACTTGATTTTAATAACGCAAGCTACTGGGTAATTGATAGGGCTTCTTTAATTGACCATGGAGCAACTTATGCATTTAGATTAAGGACTGGTTCTAGCAACAATATTTTTAATAGAATTTTTACTGATAATATCATAACAAGTATTGCAATTAATGCAGATGCAAATGATAATACTATTCAAAATAGTCGATTTCAAAACATGACACATAGTGGGCGAACTTACGATAATCCAGCTATATCATTTTTTGAGTGGTCTGCAGATAGTTGGAGTATTAAAAATACAAAAATCATTAATAATGAAATAGTAAATACAAATGATGGTATGCAAATTGTATTGGCTAAAACATCTAATGGTGATTATCAAAAAGGGAATGCTGAGGGAACTATTATAGATGGAAATGACATATATATAGATTCAAACCTTTATACAAATGGAAATGGAAAATATGACCCAAATGGCTCTTATGCCTATGCTGAAAATGCCTTGGATTTAAAAGCAGGATCTACAAATCCATCTAATCCAATGATTATTACAAACAATCATTTTTGGGGATTTCGTAAATCAGATACTACCGATAGTTATTTAAGTGATCCCGGACATGCATTTGTCATACACTATGGCATAGGTAATACAATATTCAATGATAATGTTATATTTGATGCTCCTAGTGGAATTGTTGCAGCAGATAAACAAAATGCAAACTGGGCAATGTATGATGGTGAAATCAAAAGAAATATTATTCAGGATTGTGGTAGCACATCTAACTATGCACTTCAAATTACAGAAAGTAATAATATAAGTATCACAGATAATGTAATCATTAATGCTAGCAATGCATATTTACGATTATCCACAAATGGAAGTGGAATGGTTGTCACAAACAATATTGGTATTAACTCCCCCGATGATATATTTTTAACAAACAATACAGGAGGTATATATAAAGATAATAGTAATGAATATACTACTGGAAAATCAGCAGGTTATACAAGTGACTATACATTTACTACTGACAAGTATACTAACAATCCTAGAGTTATAACACTTCCAAATTCTGTAAAGGCTAACTAAAAATATGAATTAGAGGGTTTTAGTAATTGTACTGTTATCTAACCCTTCTAAAGCATGTGCAGAAAAAAATATTTTTTCGTTACTTATAGCTCCAATTGGAAATTTAAATCTTCCATATTGGAAATATTTTGGACTTAAGAAATCTTTTTTAGCCTTAAATATTTCTTCCCATTGGTAGCCATCTCTGGTAAACCATACATATGAAAATAAATCATGATTGACCTCAGATGGTTCTACTGCAGTAGATATTGCAGCATAATCATCTGAACTCACAGAAGCAAGCACTGAACCTTGTATGGCTTGTAAACAATATTCTCGTCCATCTTTTCTGTCTATACGGTAGATATAGTTTTGTTCGTACTCTGTATCAGTTCCATATACAATGTAATCTTTAAAAAATAGTAATTGAACAGCTCGATATTTTTGTAGACCTTCTTTAAAAATACTGACCGTCTTAAAGCCATCATTTGTGTAACCAATGATACATTCATCATCTAGATCACCAGTAGAAAACCATAATAAATCTTCATATTTATCATAAAATACACCATGTACATGGCGTATTTTATGCCTAGGAAAAGTGTAACAAACATCCCATGTTACACCAGAGTCCGTAGATGCATAAATATGGACTTCATCACGTACCGTATTTTTCAGATATTCTCCAAAATAGAGAAATCCATTAGCATCTTCACACATATTTAAAGGGCGGGTTCCTCTTAAAATGTTAAATGTTTTTTTATACCTTTTTTCATTTTTAGATGCAACAAAAATACCTTTTTTTCCTATGGCTACCCTAGTACCATTTTTAAGTATCAAGAGTGAAGTAATTTCTGTTCTTAGTAGTCTTGTGAGTAACCTACTTGTATTTGCTACTAAAGCATATTTGAGATCATCTATATGACCATCAAGTTTCCATGACGCACCATTATCTACACTTTTAAATATTTTATATCCCTTTGCTGCATATATAATATGATTATCTATATTGAGGACACAATATCCTTTAAGGGTACTTACATTTGTAGATATCATCCACCTGCACCGTCTAGTCTAATCTTTTTAGCATTTGACCAATCAATGCTTTGATCTGCTTCTTTTAAACTTATAAAATGAAAATCTTGAATAAGCTTTTCAAGTTTTTCCAAGCTTGTATCTAACCCATAATAAGACTTAAAACGTCTAAATGCTGACAAACCTTCAAGCATGGGCTGTTCAGGGTCAAAATCTCTTGGATGTAGATATGTCATGACATAATCAGATCGATTCATAAAATACTTCAGTACAGGGTAAGGGAAAAGTCTAAAATACCCACCACCAGAAAATACCAGATTATTTCCAAAAATATTATACGTGTTTATAGGAAATTCTTTCAAGCTTCCTTTTTCTCTTTCAATATACGCTGGTTGAGCATATCCAAATTTTTCAAGCCCACCATGTGACCTTTTAGCAGGAAAAACGGAACAGTCTTTTTCTATTCCCTGTTCTAAAAGTTCATCAAAGACCCATAAGTTCTCTTCTTTGACAGAAAATCCTGGTGCTCTATAAGTAGTTACTTTTTTTCCGATAATATCTTCCAATGACTTTATAGACATTTCTAGATCATTTCTAAACCTTTTCCTATCAAACTCATAAGCCAGTTGATGTAAGTCAGAATGTGTTGCAACCTCATACCCAAGAGCATCAATTTTTTCTATGATTTTAGGATGATTTCTTGCTACCCAACCGATGCAAAAGAATGTAGCATCCTGCTTATTATCATCTAACAATTTAAAAATTTTATCCATATTGTGTTCTAGTCTACTCTCAAAATTTTTCCATTGTTTTTCCGACTTAGTTGATTCATTGTCTAAGATATGGAACCAATCTTCTATGTCAAAAGTTAATATATTCATTTATTTCCTTTCTCCAATTTTCGTTGCAGGAACACCAGCAATGATAATGTTTTTTTCTTCAAATGATTTTGTCACAGTAGACCCAGCAGCCACTATAATACCATCTGCCAATTTGACACCGGCTGTTATGACACTATTTCCTCCAACCCAAACATCATTACCTAAAACAATATCTTTTTCTACTCTATCTTGATAGGTCATAGGACCATTCTCTAATGCATAACCATGATTGGTAGCATGCAACTGTACTCCAGGACCGATGAGTACATTATCACCCAGAGTAATCCTTGCGTGTTTTCCTGCCCATATAATGCAGTTAAGTGTAATTCTAACATCATACCCTAGATATATATTGTATGCATTACGAACTGAAGCTTTAGGGTGAATGCGGTAGATCCCTTTATACTGTATCTGTGTTTTCCAAAATACATGTTCAAAGAGATAATGGGCAAATGATGAAAATAATGATTTTGGGAAATTTAGCGTAAAAATAGACTTTAAAATTATTACTATTTTTTCTTTACTGTCAAGTTGGCTCTCTTGACTTTTTTTCTTAATCGTCTCTTTATTAATCATCTTTATGTCTTGCTAATTTTATCTAAAACTTGAAGCATTTTTGATGCCAATGATTTTCTACTAAAGTGCTCCGCTAGTGTGTCACAACCGTTTTGTAATTCATGGTAATACACTTTATCATGAGCCAACCTATCAACACCCGCAAGAAATGTTTCTTTGTTTTCCGGTTCAAATGCCATACCAGCATTATGTGTCTCAATAATTTGCTTTGCTTCACCTTCAACACCCAGTAAAATGGGTTTACGCATCGAGGCAGATTCAAAAATCTTTGATGGTATCAAGGAAGCATGTATATCTGTTTTCGTTAATGGTACCAAAGCAACATCAATGATAGAGATGTACTCTACTACTTCATTTTTGGAAACGGGGTCAAGAAATGTAACATTTTTTAACCCTAGTTTTTCTGCTAATACAACTGTAGCTTGCTTTTTTGCTCCTGTACCAATAAATAAAAAATGTATCTTTTCATCTTTTATTTCTTGTATGCAATCAATAATAAATTCTAAACCATGTGCCAGCCCATGTGTTCCAATGTATCCAAAAATAAATTTATCTTCCAGTCCTAATGAGCTTAGAATTTCTTTATTTTTCTCTTTTGCTTGAAAAAGTTCCAAATTTGCTCCATTGGTCACTACATCTATTTTATCAGTATTAATGCCTCGACTTGAAAGGTTTTCTTTTAGTCCATTCGTTACTGCTATAATATGTGTTGCCTGCCTATACAGACACATTTCCATCTTGGTTAAAAAGTTTAATATTTTTTTATTTTTGATGGCCCCTGTATCTTTGATACCCTCAGGCCATAGATCTCTTAATTCAAAGATCCATGGTTTTCGTCTTACTTTGGCCAAAGCACATCCACCTAAAGCAGTGAAGAGTTGAGGAGAAGTAGCAATTATCAAATCTGTTTTAACAAATAAACCAGCAATAAAAGCGCCAATAGCATAACTGACATAATCAAGAATACGTTTGATCGCACCCTTATTCTCAGTCATATAACTCCATACACGTATTACCTTGATACCATCTATTACCTCTGTTTGATAGAGTTTGTTTTTGTATCCCTCATACACTTTTCCATAAGGAAAATTTGGGTTACATGTGATGACTGTTACTTCAACACCCTCTTTCACCCATTCCTTACAATGTTCATAGGTTCTACTTGCCGGTGCATTACTCTCTGGGGGAAAATTATCTGATAGAAAAAGTAATTTCAAATTTTTATCTCCATTTTT
>DQVJ01000052.1 GCA_015661795.1 Sulfurovum sp. | reverse complement strand
TATGCATTACAAGACAATGTAAATACGCTTAGAACGGGAGCCCCAACTGATGCGAAAACAGGGCCTATGCCTACAGCGTGTTGGACATGTAAATCTCCAGATGTACCCAGAATCCAGGAGAGAGACGGAGAGCTAGAGTACTTTACAGGGAAATGGGCGAAATATGGTCATGAAATAGTCAATACCATTGGCTGTGCTTCTTGTCATGATAATAATACGGCTGAGCTTCAAGTGAGAGTACCACACCTTGACCGTGCATTGGTGGCAGCTGGACTTCCAACATTTGAAGACTCGACACACCAAGAAAAACGTAATTTGGTTTGTGCACAGTGTCACGTAGAATATTATTTCAAAAAAGAGAAGTGGACAGACAAAGATGGTGTGGAAAAAGTAGCCAAAGTAGTAACCCTTCCTTGGGCAAATGGTCTTACAGTTGAAGGTGCAGAGAAATACTACAATGATGTAGGACATACTGACTTTAAGCACAAAATATCAGGTACCCCTATCTTAAAAGCGCAACATCCAGGGTATGAACTGTATAAAACAGGTATTCATGGACAAAAAGGTGTTTCATGTGCAGATTGTCATATGCCTTACACACAAGAGGGTTCTGTGAAATATTCTGATCATCAGTTACAAAATCCACTAAACACAATGGATAGATCTTGTATGCCGTGTCACAGACAAGATGAGAAAACACTCGAATCGATAGTGCATAGAAAGTATGAAAGAAAAGATCAACTTCATGAACTGGCTATGGATAACTTGGCTAAAGCACACTTAGAGACTGCCAAAGCTATGGAAGTAGGCGCTACGGATGAAGAACTTAAGACAGTAAGAGATGACATAAGGTCTGGTCAATGGTATTGGGATTATGCTGTGGCATCTCACCCATCATTTTTCCATGCTCCAGAAGAGACATTAAGAATTTTAGCTGTAGCAAATGAGAAAGCGCAAAATGCTAGAATCAAATTAGTGGGGGTGTTGGCTAAACATGGTGTGATGAATTATGCTGCACCTGATTTTTCAACAAAAGAGAAATCACAAGCTCTTGCAGGTGTACCTTATGAAAAACTAGTAGCTGAGAAAGAAGCCTTTAAAGCTACATTGGAAAAAGAGTGGTACAAGATTGCTGAGAAAAATGGTGATCTTGACAAAGAAAATAGAAAAGATGTAGACTTGGAGTCTTCCTACTTTAACAACAGAAAGTAAGACAGGTCAATTGTATCTAGGGTAATATGCCCCTAGATACATTTTTGTATAAATATACTACACTAGAAGATATGTTTATACAAAGATGTATGCAGATAAACAGTTAAAATAAAGGTATTTCCTATTGTTAGTTAAAATAATAAGCTCATACAAATTAATGATACTGTTGTTTATTATTTTAGCTGTAGGTGCAGCTGTAGGCACATTTATTGAAAATGATTTTGGCTCAGTAAGAGCTAAAGAGTTGGTGTATCATGCTTGGTGGTATCAACTTACCTTTTTTATAGCTTCCATTAATCTTATAGTCGTTATGGATAAAACCAAGATGTATCATGTCAAGGCACGTACACTCTTTCATTCGGCATTTCTTATCATACTTTTTGGTGCAACTGTGACACATTATTTTGGTCTAGAGGGGATGATGCATATACGTGAAGGAGAGAAATCCAATATTATTAAAATAGGTGATACACAAGTAGAAACACCGTTTTATATAGCCTTGAAAGATTTTACTTTAACACGCTATCCTGGCAGTAGATCACCATCAGAATTTTCTTCAGATGTGACAGTGATAGATAAAATAAATGATGTAAAGTTTGACGCGCAAATTTACATGAATAATACATTAACCTATGGTGGATACAAGTTTTTTCAAACTTCTTATGATACAGATGAAAAAGGTACGCAACTCTCTGTCAATAAAGATCCTGGAGTAGAGATAACCTATATAGGATATGCCTTACTTTTTTTAGGACTTATCTTAAATCTTTTTGATAAAAAATCAAGGTTTCAGTATCTTATTTCTAAAATTAAAAAAATGCCTATTGCTTCACTGTTGTTACCTCTACTTTGGATGAGCCTACCCACACCGATACAGGCAGATTATGGGGAGTATATAGATCATTATCTCTTGGAACATAAAGAAAAATCAAAAGCCTTGGCCACATCTTTTGGAAATTTGGTAGTACAAGGTCCGGTGGGAAGGATGAAACCCTTAGACACACAAAATAAAGAGGTACTTAATAAACTTACAGGAAAAAGTATATGGGAAGGCATGGATGCCAATCAAGTTGTTTTAGGGATGTTTTCTCGTCCAGATGTATGGAAAAAAGTGAATCTCATTCGTATTAAAACACCTAAACTCAGAGAAAAACTGGGCGTAGGTAAAAAGCAAAAACTGGTAAAATTTACAGATTTTTTTGATGCAAAAGGAAACTATAAACTCACAGAAGAAGTCGAAAAAGCCAATCAACTGGTTCCCTCCAAGAGAGGTACATACGAGAGAGATATTATTAGAGCAGATGAGCGGCTGAACATTGCCTTTATGTCTTACCGTGGAGTACTTTTAACGTTGTTCCCTTTAGCTGATAATGAACGTAATAAATGGGTAGATTTTAAAACGATGTTTGCAACATCTGACAATTCTATAGTAAAAAGAAGCACAAGTAGATTACTGGATGACACATATAACCGACAATATGACAAAGGGTTTTCGTATATAGAAGATATCAAGGCATATCAAAAAGAGTTTGGAACGTCTGTTTACCCTGATGCATTAAAGCTAAAAATAGAGGTATGGTTTAATCATTTGAGGTTATTTTTTAGGCTTTCTATGGCATATTTGTTCTTTGGATTGGTATTGCTTGTGTATGGATTGACTTCCATGTTTTACAATAGACTTATCTCTAAAAAAGTGAAAGTATTCACAAGCAGTATCGCATTTGTACTTTTTGCTATACATACTCTGGGTATAGGGTTACGTTGGTATATTGGTGGGTATGCTCCTATTTCTAATACCTATGAAACCATGGTTTATATCGCTTATGCTGCAGTCTTGACAGGGGTTGTGTTTTTAAGAAAGTCTACGATTGCTTTGGCTGCATCATTGACGATGGCAGGTATTTTTATCTTTGCAGCATATTTGGGTGAGATTGATCCAGAGATAACGAATCTTGTACCTGTCTTAAAATCATATTGGCTTTCTGTACATGTTTCTGTGATTACAGCTAGTTATGGGTTTTTTGGTGTTGGAGCGATACTAGGGGTTATAACACTACTCTTGTTTATCTTAAGAAGTGAAACGCGTACCCATATAGATACCCATATAAAAAACATTCGACACATTAATGAGGTGGCATTGACTTTGGGGCTAACTCTGTTGGTAATAGGTAATTTTTTAGGGGGTATTTGGGCAAATGAATCTTGGGGACGGTACTGGGGTTGGGATCCTAAGGAGACTTGGGCATATATTTCTATTTTAGTGTATGTGATGGTGCTTCATGTCCGTCTGATAAAACCTTGGTATTCAGTTTATTTGTTCTCAGTATTATCGGTCGTGTCATTTTTTTCTATATTGATGACGTACTTTGGGGTGAACTTTTACTTGGCGGGAATGCATTCGTATGCAACGGGTGACCCTGTGCCTATCCCTTATTGGGTTTATGTGACCTCAGGTATTATTTTGACTGTGATTATCTTGGCGTATCCTAAACGAAAATTAAATGTAAATATAAAGGAAAAATAATGATAAAAATAAGTTTACTCATCGCAACAACATGTGTGGTATTTGCCACAGAATCAGGCTCTTTAGCAGAAATGGTACAAAAGATTGAGACCAATAGTACAGAAAAAGTAGTAGAAACTACAAATCCGCATTCCAGACAAAATAACAATCCTTACTATAAAGGTGAAGTAGTGTCTGTAGAGCAAGGTGGAGCATATACGTACTTAGAAGTGAAAGAAGAAACTGAAAAAACGTTTTGGGTTGCTGTAAATGCAGCTGATGTTAAAGTGGGTGATTATGTACGGTTCCAGATGGAGCTTGTCACTAAAAACTTTAAAAGTAAAGCTTTAGATAGAACATTTAAGGAGTTAATGTTTGGGTCTGGTCTGCAACATAGAATTACGTATCTTAAAGATGAAGATAAAAATCTTAGTAAATAGTATATAGAGGAGGGGTATTTATGAAAGTGAGTTCCCTCCGTAAAACATCCCCTTGCCTTCAACAGTAAGTTCATTGTTAAAATAGATAGTATGATTTATGGCTATCTCTTTACTCATTTTAGAAAAAATATTTCTGTTCCCTAGCAAAGAACCTGTAACAGTAATAGCAGTAACGCCCATATTTTGTTTCACTTCATCAAACTCATTGGCAATAAATTCTAGAAAACTTTCTATGATACCATAGGAAAGCGTGAGCTGATCCACACCAGCTAGTTTAAAACTCATTGCAGTTCTTATGGTCATGAGTGGATCTAAATAAATTTTATGCTTAATATTTAAAAGTTTATAATCAATTCTTGGGCCTTTCTCTCCTAAAAATGACATAGCACCTTCTTCGAGAATTCTAGCCGCTTCTTCTATGTTCTGTGTCTTTGTAAAATCTAAAATAATAGACATGATGCCCCATAAAGTATAGAGATTAAATACTTTTTTCTCAAAGACAATCGTAGAAATTTTTTCATAATGTTCCGGAAACGCCTTCTTGAAATTTTCTAGAATTTTCACGCCTGTTTCATTGGTGTTATGAATATTTGTAAATATCTCTTGCATAGAATCAAATTTAAATTCAAAAGAGAGGTATTCCAAGGTACCAAATTTTTTACCATAAATAAGTACATTGTTTTTATAGTTTCTACTCAAATGGATACCCGCCACAATCTCATTTTCCAGATGATGCTCTTTAATCACAGAGTAAAAGGAACCCTCAGGTGGGTTCACTTTTTCTGCATTGATAGGGAATTTTGGTAAACCTTTATCCCCTGAGATAATGGCAATATCATTTTCTGATGCAACTACCTCAATGGGTTCTAATGTCTTTGTTGCCTTTATTAATAGAAGTTTGTCATCTGGGGGCACATGCTCTTTTGTCATGTAGAGGAGATGGATATCCAATTGATGCAACTCTTCCATTAGAAAAAAAAGGATAAAATCATCTGGCAGTTTAAAACGAAGAAGATCTGCTTGGATATCTTCATAATCCATCACAAGATTGAGCTTTTTCTTTAACTTAATGAGGGGCTTTTCCATGGCACCTAAAGAGGTGATTTCAGATTTTTTTGCATAGGTATATTTTTCAATTGTTGCTAAGTCATAACAAAGTATATCATAGGTGATTTTCTGACATGATTTGTTGGGGAGTGCTACAAAATATTTTCCGTAAAATGTATTGAGTTCAACTATTTCCCCTTTTTGAATAGATAATGCAGCTTTTTTTATCTCTTCTTGGTATGAACGTTTTTCACCTTCAATACCATATCCACACACTTCACAGGCTGTAAAAATATTATAGTAGTTTTCATGTTCTCTATCTGTAGCTTCTTCTAAACATGTTGGACAGTATGGCATAGGAGGTTTTGTAGTCTCTAAAAGCTTTGTTGAAAGCGTAGGCATCTCTTCTAACATCGTAGCTTTTGTATCATAAAGAAAAATGGAGTGTGGAAGAGCGCTGGAAAAATGGGTTGAAAAATTTTCTAGTTCTTCTGTAGTATCTGCTTGTATATAAAGTTTTAAAGTAAAGTGCTCTCTAAGCAGTGTGCCTTCTAAAGAGAGGGATTTGAGTGTACGCAGGAATATTTTTTCATAAATTTGTGAAGATGATCTATAGTCAAGTTGTAGTTCTAATAGCATACGTTCACACCTTTGATGTATGTTGATTCGGATACATCTCGTATGTGTAAATCTTTTTTTGTTTTTACTTTAATACCAAAAGATTGGATATACTCTATAATACTTTTTTCCATGGTAATGGTGGCATTTACAACTTCATTTGTCATGGCAAAGGTACTGTCTTCTCCTATCACGTAAGGTACAACTCCGACAATTTTTACAGGAGGTAAATCTCCCATCAGCTCGATCATCTGTAATGTCTGTAACATTTCTACTTCGTGTGCACTACCATTCCACGTGATATAATCAGGGACTTTGTCAAAGTCAAAACAGTAAACATCCCCTATTGCAGCATCATCTACATTGACACAGTCTATAAGCACTACCCTGTCATAGCCATCGGTAATGATAGGTATTAATCGTTGTGCCAAGGTGCCACCATCAAGAACGTCTATAGTATGTTCTTGAGATATAAATTCATATTTTTCTTCTAGGAGATTCGCCATGTGAGCACCAACACCTTCATCACCAAACAGTACATTTCCTATGCCCATAATCAAAATTTTCAAATTCATTCCTTAAACTATTTTATATCACTTAGGAGGGAACAGGTGCATTGTCAAGGGAGGGGAGAGTAGAATATAACAACACCAAAATCCAATTCCCTCTTAAGTAATATAAAAATACGCAGACAAAACAGTATCGCGTTTTATCTGCTTTAAATCTAATGTTTTTTATGCCATTTAAAACCAGAAAAGATTGCATCCATAGCACCCTCTTCTCCAAATACTGCATTAAAAACAGCCATATAAACATGAGCCAGTACAAATATAATGACTCCCCACATCGCTATGTGATGAATTTCACGTACATTTGCCAAACCTCCCATGAGTACTTCAAACCAACGCATGAGATCAAAAAGCACACCCCCTAAACCTTCATGGTATACATGTACATACAATACCAATCCTGTAAGGATTAGAACAAACATCAAGATATAAAAGAAAATATATGCTGCGAATTGTACAGGATTATACACACCTCTTAATTTAGGATGTTTTGTCATAAAAAGATAATATCCTACCTGTTGTAACCATACTTTTATATCGAATAAATCTCGTAATGAACTTCTTTCCATTTCGTGTTCGCGTGCCATCAAAAACAAATATGTTTTAAAAATAATAGCAGCAGTTAAAACAAACCCAAAAATTTGGTGCCATGATCTAAACAGTGCATACATAAAATTATCCGGTTGAGAACTTACTGAGGGTGCAATGACGGGCATAGCAATATAAAAACCGGTTGCTATTAAAATAACTATCGATAAAGCTCTAATCCAATGTTGCCATCGATATAGAGAAGAGAACTCTAATTCTTTTTCTATCTCTTCATGTTGCTTTGTTTCTTTTGCTTGAGCCTCTAGAGAAGCTTCTTTGTGTTCTGCTTTCATATTAGCTCCTTATACGCTACAAACCCCACCATAAAGTGGATCTACTTTATATTCACTTATCTTATTGCCTCTTACATCCATTACCTGCACTGCACATGCGATACATGGGTCAAAAGAGTGAACAATTCTTATAATTTCCAAAGGTTGAGATAAGTCAGCAATTTTTAATCCTATAAGGTTGGTTTCATAGGGACCTTTCACTCCATTGGCATCAATGGGACCGGCATTCCATGTAGATGGAACTGTTGCTTGATAGTTAGATACCACACCATCTTTAATGCGTGTCCAGTGTGTTAACATACCTCTTGGTACTTCACCTATCCCTCTTCCTTTGTACTCTTTGTCATTATCAATTGTATAAATAGCACAAGACTCTTCGTCTGTTTTGAGGTTTTCTACCAAGCTGTAAAAGGCTTCGAGTCCATGATTTGCAATCACTTTGGCTTGAAGCATTCTTGCTGCTGTTCTACCTAGGGTGGTAAAAAGTGCACTAAGAGGTAGACCTGTTTTATTTAAAAACTCATCTACGATAGGTACCACGCGTTTATTGCCTTTGGCGTAAGATATCAAGATAGAAGCCAATGGCCCTACTTCCATAGGTTTACCGTCATACCTTGGAGACTTAATCCAAGAGTATTTTCCATTAGGGTCAATATTTTTAGAGTGAATCATCTTTCCATCGGGACCTACAGATTCGCCATCTACATATCCTTTACTATGGTCTGGTTCACTATTTGCATCATAAGGGTGAAGTGCTTCATCGGTTTGGTACCAAGAGTGTGTAGCCTCTTCTGTGATGAGGTCTTCATCAATATCAAGTACTTTAGAGATATCACCATCTAAAATCATTCCTTTACTGAGGATATAGTCATTCCTGCCTACTAAGATGCCATCTCCTGCCATAAAGTTTTTTACACTAATGGGTTGCATGACAGATGGTTCATGTTGGTACATCTCTGCTGCCATGACTACATCTGCATAATAGGCATTGTTAATAAAGTTTGCCATCTCTTTAAACTTCACCATAAACTCAGCCATTCTTGCAGGATCTAACATATCCATAATGCAGGTTACCCCGCCAATAACCAAAGACTGTGGATGTGGTTGTTTCCCTCCAAAGATTGCCATCATTTGTGCTACAAGTCTTTGCATTTCTAGTGCTTTAAGGTAGTGTGAAAGTGCAATCAGGTTTTGTTCTGGTGTAAATCGGTAGGTTGAATGTCCCCAGTATGCATTGGCAAATGGTCCTAGTCCCTGAGGGTGTTCTGCAAATTTTTTCACAGTCTCTTGTACTTTAATCAGGTCATTTTCACCTGTTCCCACAGGGTTATCGGCATATTTAAATGCCAATTTACTTGCTTTGGCAGGATCAGCTTTGAGTGCCGAGGTAATATCTACCCAGTCCAATCCATGAAGTTGATAGAAGTGCACAGGGTGATCATGTAAGAAAAGTGCGGTATCCATAAGCGAACGTACCAGTGCGGCATTGTATGGAATCGTAATCCCTAATGCATCCTCCATAGACATCGTACTTTTTAAATAGTGTGAATAGGTACATACCCCGCAGATTCTCTGCATGAGAAGAGGTACATTTCTTGGGTCTCTTCCTTTTGCGATGATTTCCAGTCCTCTGAAAAGTGTAGAGGATACAAAAGCATCTTGAACAATACCATCATCACCTACGATTACTTCTGCTCTTAAGTGGCCTTCAATTCTTGTAATAGGATCAACCACAACTCTTTTAGGTCCAGAAGGGAGTGTTTCTTCAGCTGTGTTTTCTGTGTGACTTACTTCTTCTGTTATTGTATTATCTTCATTCATTGTCTATATCCCTTTCTTATTTCTTGGGTGGTTTTACTGCTGCAATGGCAGCATGTGCTGCAATTCCTACGGCTGTGGCGGTTAGTAGTCCAATACCGATTCTATCGGCAGTTGCATCTGCACCTAAGCCACCAAATGCTGTATGATAGAGTCTGTCTCGGAGTGGTTCATTGACTGTACCCATCGTATCCCAGAAATCTGGTTCAGAACACCCCATACACCCAAATCCAACTTGAATAGGCCAAGAAGTACCTTGATTAAACTTTTGTTTAGAACAGTTGTTGAATGTGTAGGGACCTTTACACCCTACTTTATAAAGACAGTATCCATCTTTAGCACCTTCGTCACCAAAATGCTCTACAAATTCACCTGCATCAAAATGACCTCTTCTTTCACACAAATCATGGATTCGTAATCGATATGCCCATTTTGGTCTATTAAATACATCAAGTGCTGGCAACGTGCCATACAGTAAATAGTGCATCAATGTACCCACAATATTTTTTTCACCAGGTGGACAACCAGGTACATTAATGACAGGTTTATCAACCACCTTACTTAGTGCTTGTGCATTGGTAGGATTCGGTGCAGCAGCTTGTACACCCCCAAAGCTGGAGCAGGTACCTATAGCAAAGATTGCTGCAGCATGTTCTGAAGCATCGATCGAAATCTGTTCACCGTGTTTTCCATGTCCTCCAATAGTCAGGTAATGACTGCTGTCACCTGCGGGTATCCCTCCTTCTACCATGAGGATGTATCTTCCTTTATACTTTTCTATTGCATGTTCAAGGTTTTGTTCAGCCTGCCAGCCTACTGCTGTCATGATGGTTTCTTGGTATTCTAAGGAAATATAGTCAAAGATAAGACTATCAATGGAAGGATTTGCAGAACGTAATAACGCTTCTGTACATCCTGTACATTCTGCCATATGTAACCAAATGATAGGCAATCTATCAGCAACTTTTATTGCCTCTGCCATGAGGGGCGTGAAGTTTGCAGGCAGAGCTAGCATCGCAGTTGCAGCACTTGCCCATTTCATAAAGTCTCTTCTGGAGAAACCATGTTCTTTTATCACTTCCTCGATAGACGTATCTTCTTTCAATCGAGGTAGTTTCTGTAACTTTTTTATTCTTTCTTCAAAAGATGCATAGAGTGAATCGTATGTTGTGTCTTTCTCTTTAAAGTTCATTTAATGTCCTTTTTTAAATAACAATAACTGCATTGTGACAAAAATAAAAGCTTAATGTATTGATATAAATCAAATTTATGAATCCTATCAAAAAAAATGGATAACGATTCAACCCTAGTAATCAAACAGAAATATGTTAAAATCTAT
>DQVJ01000098.1 GCA_015661795.1 Sulfurovum sp. | reverse complement strand
TATGCAGAATATTTTACAAAAGAGCCAGCAAAAAAAGAGATGGATATGTTACTTTCATCAGGAGAACGTGTCACTGCCGCACTTCTTTCTATAGCTCTGCAGGCACGAGGCTATGATGCTGTTGCTATGACAGGACGTGGAGCGGGTATCGTGACGGATGACACACATACGTATGCACGTATTGAATCTATAGACCCTACAGCTATGCAAACTGCAATTAATGCAGGGAAGATAGTCATTGTAGCAGGCTTCCAGGGTGTCAATAAAGATGGTTCTATTACTACGCTTGGGCGTGGTGGTTCAGATCTTTCAGCTGTAGCACTTGCAGGGGCGCTTAAAGCAGACCAATGTGAGATTTATTCAGATGTAGATGGTATTTATACTACAGACCCCCGTATCGAACCTAATGCAAAAAAACTTGATACTATATCGTATGATGAGATGCTTGAGTTGTCTTCATTAGGGGCAAAAGTATTACAAAGTCGTTCAGTAGAGCTGGCAAAAAAGTTAAACGTGAAACTCTATGCAAAAAGTAGTTTTTCAGACAATCAAGGTACATTGATAACAGAGGAGAGTGAAAATATGGAAGAAGTATTGGTATCGGGTGTCGTATTAGATAAAAATCAAGCAAGAGTTACACTCAGAGGTGTTTCAGACCGACCAGGTATTGCTGCAGAGATATTTACAATGTTGGCAAGTGAAAATATTAACGTAGATATGATTATCCAAAATAGAGGTACAGACGGCTCTACAAATTTAGGTTTTACTGTACCTCATTCAGATCATGAAAATGCGAAAAAACTTATGGAAACATTTGATCATGATGTAGAAGGTATGGATTTTGATGAACATGTTTGTAAGGTTTCTGTAGTAGGTGTAGGTATGAAGTCTCATACAGGCGTAGCAGCAGCAGCATTTACAGTCATGTCTAATGAAAATATAAACATACAAATGATATCTACTTCTGAGATAAAAGTTTCTATGGTAGTAGATGAAGCGCATGGGGAACAGGCCATCCGCGCATTGCATAAAGCTTACGAGCTAGACAAGTAAGTGTTGGAAAATGCAGCAACTACTTAAATGGACACTTGAGACCATACGCGAAGAAGAATCATGTTTTTCATGGATGGAAGAGTACCGTTATGAGTGGGCGCCTTTGGTTAAAAGTGCCGTTGCTCAAAGCATAGAAGGGAAAACAGTATTAGTGATGACAGATGAGTCACATAAATGGTTTGGAAAATACATTTTAAATTCTGTCAATGATTTACGAAAGAATCGACCACTTTTACCTTTTTATCAACTTTCAGAATGTTTTCCCAATTTACATAATATTCATTCTACACAAGAGTTACAACTTCTTGAAGATATGTTGGAGATCTCTTACCCAAATGGATACTACATTTGGTACATAGGTAAAGGGGAACATCCTTATACAAAGTTGGCTTTTAGATGTGATGATAGTTTTTTATGGATTATGGATGAAGAGGTCCAGAACAGTTTTGCTCTGCGCAGCTCTGATACTTTACTTGATATTAAACTTTTACAGCTGTACAAACTGTTTGATAAAACACTTTCGGCTGTACTTTTTGGGGACCTTGATTTAGAAGCATGACTTTAACTTCCCAAGTGATAGTGACTTCTAAGATTGATGAGACGGTAGCTAAACTTGAGGCACAACGTACCCATGAGCGTATTGTCAAAATCTTGGAAGCAGACAAGGCTTTTTCGGTCGATGATGCTAAACAGGTCATAGAAAAAGCTTATATGGCAAGCGAAGAGACGACAGTTATCATTTTGAGTGCTAAGATGTTTTCTCCCATCGTTCAAAATAAACTGCTTAAAGTCATAGAAGAACCACCTAAAAACAAAGAGTTTATACTCCTTACACATAGTAAAGCCACTATTTTAGATACGATACGTTCACGTCTACCTATTAGCGTACTTACAGAAGAAAAAGAAGAAGAAGACCTTGCGCTGGATTTGAAACAACTTTCACTTTCATCTGTTTATGAATTTATACAAATGCATAAACGTACAGATGTAAAACATATGAAAAATATAGTAGAACGCATTGTGAAAGAAGCTATGATTTCTGAAAAATATGATTTGGATGAAAAAACACTTTCTTTATTTAGTAATGTATATATTGCGCTCGATATGGGGTCTCCTCCTCCTTTTGTACTCAATGCGTTATTGTTAAAATTATTAGCAAGAAAAAAACGTTAAAATAATCTCTACGCTCTCTAAAAGGAATAACTTTGTATATGTATCAACTTGGTTCTATGACAAATAAACATGCTGCCCTCAAAGCAATAGAGGTGGAGAGTGGCGGTATAGGGATAATGGCTAAGAAGATGGAGTTACTGTACTTCTTTATCAAAGATCTCAAAACACCAGCAGCAAATATCTTGAAACAAGATGCTTTGAGCATAGGGGCAGAACTTGCTGTTCCCAGTGGTGTGATACTCTGTGAAATGCCTACGTATGACTGCATACTTATAGGTACAGTGAAACATATGGAAATACTTTCTCGCAAAGAGTTAGCACAACCTTTTGGTTTGAAAAATGTGGCAAAAGAACTCAAACGATTTCTTGCGGTTAAAAATCATCCAACACAGGTGATGGGTATCATCAATGCCAATGATGACAGTTTTTATAAAGAGAGTCGATTTCTAGCAGAAGAGGCTATAAATAAGATTAAAAACATGATGGAAGAAGGGGCTAAAATGATAGATGTCGGTGCAGTCTCTTCTCGCCCAAATGCACCAAAAGTCACTGTGTCTGTTGAGCTTGAACGGATCAAACCTATTTGTGATGCTATTGCTGCTGAAAAACTTTTTGAAAAAGCAATATTCTCTGTGGATTCTTATAGCCCAGAAGTGGTAGAATATGCACTCAAAAGTGGGTTTACCTTGGTTAATGACATTACTGGTGCAAGTGATGCAGCTATTATCCATTTAGCCTTAAAGTATAAAGCTAAACTTTGTATTATGCATATGCAAGGTACCCCTCAAACTATGCAGAAGAATCCTGAGTATGAGAATGTGATGGTTGAGGTGAGTCAATTTTTTGAAGAACGTATCTCTAGGTGTGAAGCTTTGGGGATGGAGAGAAAAAATATTATCTTGGATGTAGGGTTGGGATTTGGAAAAACATTAGAACATAACCTTACACTCATTAAAAATATGGGACATTTTAAAGTGTTTGGCTGTGAAGTACTTGTAGGTGCAAGTAGAAAATCAATGATAGATAAAGTAATTAGTACTCCAGTAGAAGAACGTTTAGCTGGGACGCTGGCTATCCACCTTAAAGCGGTTGAAAATGGTGCGAGTATCGTACGTTGTCATGATGTAAAAGAACATGTGCAGGCTTTGGCGGTAGCAGAAGTATTAAA
Organism: Sulfurovum sp.; assembly: GCA_015661795.1. Lineage (GTDB taxonomy): Bacteria > Campylobacterota > Campylobacteria > Campylobacterales > Sulfurovaceae > Sulfurovum. Next base: position 14,201 of record DQVJ01000098.1, on the reverse strand, counting down.
ATAATGAATAGGAAGTAAAATGAAAGATGCAAAACAAACGAAGAAGATATATATCTTATCTGGTGCAGGATTAAGTGCAGAGTCAGGTATAAAAACGTTTAGGGACAGTGATGGTTTGTGGGAAGAACATAGTGTAGAGGAAGTATGTTCGGTGGAAGGCTGGGAACGTGACCGACAAAAAGTCTCTGACTTTTATGATGCAAGACGAGCAGATCTAGCTAACAAGGAGCCAAATAGTGCACATTATGCATTGGCGGAACTTAAAAACAAATATCCAAACAACATTGTGATGCTCACACAAAATGTAGATAACTTGTTGGAAAAGGCAGGTTGCAAAGAAGTCATCCATCTACATGGCACACTTACAGACCTAAGATGTGAGAGTTGTGAAGCAGAATTTCATGTAGGCTATGAGAGTCAAAAAGGAAAGAGATGTCCTAAATGTCATAGCGATAAGGTACGACATAATGTAGTGATGTTTGGTGAAAATGCGCCTAAGTATGCCTTCTTGAGTGTGTTAACTACCGCAGCAGATATGTTGGTTGTACTAGGAACTTCAGGACAAGTAATCAATACCGCATCATTAGCGCAACATGTAGAAAATTCTATTTTAAATAATTTAGATGCAGATCCAAGTCATGATCAGTATTTTAAAGCGGTGTTACATGAGCCTGCAACAACGGGTGTACCAAAAGTAGTGGTAATGATAGAAGAGTATTTGATTTTAGAAAATCAAGTAAGTCTAGATACTTAATGTCATCATACATGCAAGATATACAATATGACAAATAGTCAATATTTAGAAAAAATAGAACAACTCAAAATTTGGGCGCACGCCTACTATGTAAATGATAATCCTATAGCCACAGATGAAGAGTACGATAAGCTCTACCATGAAGTATTAGACTATGAAACTGCTAATCCTACCGAGGTAACAGAAGACTCACCTACTAAACGTGTGGGTGGTGTAGTACGTGATGAGTTCAGCAAAGCCAAGCACATTAAACGCATGTGGAGTATGGAAGATGTCTTTACGACAGAAGAAGTGCAAGAGTGGCTAGACAGAGTAGAGAAAAATGTAGGAAAGTGTGACTACTTCTGTGAGCCTAAGTTTGATGGAGCTAGTATGAACTTACTCTATGAAGAGGGTAAGCTTGTGCGTGCCATTACTCGCGGAGATGGTGTGGTAGGCGAAGAGGTCACAGACAATGTCCGTACCATTCGTTCTGTACCACTAAGCATAGACTACCAAGGGCAGATAGAAATACGTGGAGAAGTGGTCATACGTAAAGATGACTTTGACATCATCAACCGTGAGAGGCTAGAGGAGGGTGAAGACCCTTTTGCTAACCCACGTAATGCAGCTGCAGGGTCATTGAGACAGTTAGATTCTTCCATTACTGCTAAGCGTAGGCTTGTATTTTACCCTTGGGGACTAGGAGAAAATAGTTTAGCACAAGCAAACCTTTCTGAGAAGATGGATTTTGTGTATAAGTTAGGTTTTCTACAACCACCTTACACAAAAAAGTGCCACACGCTAGAAGAGATAGAAGCATTTTACCAGTTCATCATTTCAAAGCGTGACGAGATACCTATGATGATGGATGGGTTGGTCATCAAAGTAGACAAAATCTCCTTGCAAGAGGACTTGGATTATACAGTCAAAGTTCCTAAGTGGATGTGTGCGTATAAATTCCCTGCGGTAGAGAAAGTCACAAAGGTCAATGACATCACTATACAGGTAGGACGTACAGGAGTGCTAACTCCTGTTGCAGAAGTAGAGCCCGTAGACTTAGACGGTGCAGTCATAGCACGAGCAACACTGCATAACTTTGATGAGATAGAACGCAAGGGTCTGATGATAGGTGATAGCGTGATACTCATTCGCTCTGGCGATGTGATACCTAAGATTACCAAAGTACTAGTAGACAGACGTGATGGTTCAGAAAAACCTATAAGTCGTCCAACTCAATGCCCTACCTGTCACACTGAAGTTTTGGATGAGGGTACACTCATCAAGTGTCAAAATCTTGACTGTCCTGACAGAGTAGTCAACTCCATCATTCACTTTGCTAAAAAAGGGTGCATGAATATAGATGGACTAGGCTCTAAGATAGTAGAACAGCTTGTCAATGAAGGAAAAATTAAAGATATTTTAGGGCTTTACCATCTAAAGTACGAAGATTTAGAGGGCATGGAAGGTTTTAAGCACAAGCGTATACAAAATTTACTTGACGCCATAGAAGATACCAAAGGTGTAGCACTTCACAGACTCATCTCCGCCATGGGCATAGAACACATAGGAGAGGTAGCAGGGAAATCTCTAGCTTTAGAGTTTGGGCTGGACATAGTAGATGCAACATTTGAAGAGATAATAGCCATAGACGGCATAGGTGAAGAGATGGCAAACTCTCTACTGGAATTTATGAGAGTGAACCATGAGTTTGTACTTAAACTGTTTGATGTCATCAAGCCAACAGTAGAAGAGAAAGTAGAAGCAAAAGAGAATCCTTTTAAGGGTAAGACAGTGGTTTTAACTGGTTCTATGTCTGTGAGTCGTGGGGTCATCAAAGAGATGCTTGAAAAACTTGGAGCAAAAGTAAGTGGGTCTGTGTCTAAGAAGACAGACTATGTCATCTATGGGGATGACGCTGGGTCTAAGCTTGCTAAGGCTGAAGGATTGGGAGTTAAAACGCTTAGTGAAGATGAGATGAGAAAACTTCTATAGTTTTTGGAAACCTTAACACAATATATTACAATAAACATATGACGATAAGGGACATAAAATGACAACAACTATGAGCATAAGAGAACTTATTCGTAATGGTAGTATGTTTGGGAAATATGACTATATAGATATAGAAGATAGAAAGTCACATGAGTATAAAGGTGTGTTTATATCTTCTAAGTATGCAGATGATGTGAAGAAGTTTTTAGAGAAGAAGATGGCGAAAGAGAAGCAAGAGAAGTTAGATAGGATTATGAAGTTTGCGGGTAAGGGCAGTATACATAAAAGATTTGAAGACTTGACAGCTTCACAGATGAGAGAAAAGAAAGCAAAAGAGCAAGACTTGGAAGATACTTTGCAATGTCTTTGTGCAAAAGAAAATAACTGTACACTATTAATAACAAATAACAAAAAGTTTGTAGATTGTGACATAAAAATAATGAATTACGAAAGATTTTTAAAATGAGACTAGACAAATACCTAGTAGAAGAGGGCTATTATGAGAGCCGTAATCGTGCCAATGATGCCATAAAAGCAGGATTTGTGACTGTGGATGCAAAAAAGCCTAAGCCTTCTATGAAGATAGATGGAAGTATGGTAGTAGAAGTAAAAGATACAAAGTTTTATGTCTCTCGTGCAGCACGTAAGCTAGAAGACTTTTTAGCTGGGTATGCAGTAGATATGAAAGACAAAAAAGCTTTAGACATAGGCTCTAGTACGGGTGGCTTTGCTCAGATAGTGTTAGAAAATGGCGTAGAGTCTTTAGTTTGTGTGGATGTGGGGAAAGACCAGTTGCATACCTCTTTGCGTGAAAATGATAAAGTCATACTACATGAAGAGACTGACATACGTGAGTTTGAGAGTGCAGAGTGTTTTGAGCTTATTACTTGTGATGTGTCGTTTATCTCTATACATAAAATAACAAATAATATAGATAGGCTAAGTGCTAAAGGCACAGATATTATCATACTTTACAAACCACAGTTTGAAGTGGGTAAAGATGTAAAGCGTGATAGCAAAGGTGTGGTACAAGATGCAGATGCTATTGCTAGACGTAAAGAATCATTTGAAGCTGAGGCTAAAAAACTTGGCTGGGATGAGCAGTACCAATCAGAGTCAAAATTCACAGGCAAAGAGGGAAATCAAGAGTACCTTTATCATTTTGTGAAGCATGGATAAGTACATTGGCATACACTAATCAAATAAAGTCCATCGCCATAGGTTCGTTTGACGGCATACATATCGCACACCAAACACTCATAGAGAAAGTAGAAGCACTGGTTATCATAGAGCGTAATGGTGGGTATTTAACCCCTGGATATAAGCGTGCAAATTTTACCTCAAAGGTATGTTGTTTTTACCATTTTGATGTGATTAAGGAGTTGACACCTGAAGCATTTGTAGAAAAACTAAAAAGTGATTTCCCTAAACTAGAAAACATTGTTGTAGGATATGATTTCATATTTGGTAAAAATAGAGAAGGCAATACAAAAGTACTGCAAGAATTTTTTGATGGAATTGTAACGGTAGTAGGAGAGGTGAGTATAGAGGGTGTCTCTGTACATTCTCGTACTATCAAACAGTACCTAAAAGAAGGTAATATACTATGGGCAAACAAACTTTTAGGTAGAGAACACAGTATCGAGGGTGAGGTGATAAAGGGGCAGGGCTTGGGTCAAAAAGAGTTAGTACCTACTTTAAATCTACATGTAAAAGAGTATCAGTTGCCTTTAGAAGGAGTCTATGCCACGCGTACTTTTATAAAAGGAGAATGGTTGGCTTCTGTGAGTTTTTTAGGACACAGGGTAAGTACTGATGGTTCTTTTGCTGTAGAGACACATGTTATAGATAAAGATATAGGTGTCTTGCGAGGGACTATTGTACTTAAACTGGTAGAGTTTATACGACACAATAAAAAATTTGAAGGACTAGAGGACCTAAAAAGGCAAATCGAAGATGATATAGTAAAGACAAAACAGATACTCAAATGAAAAGTACTTTAATAAGCATGGGTATGGGTTTACTTTTTATGTATGTGGCTTTTGGTATGTATCTTTATCTGAATCAGCATCAGTTCCTTTATTTTCCTACACCTGATACATCATCAGGGTATCCCAACATGGCTCTGCAAAACGGTACGCAGAGTACCAATGTGATTGTTATAAATGAGGGGCATAAAAATGCTATTTTGTATTTTGGTGGCAATGCAGAATCTATGGCAGGCAGTGCAGCATACATCGCAAAACAATTTCCTCATTTGACAGTCTATTTACTTGACTATAGAGGATATGGTAAAAGTACAGGTATTGCCAGTGAAGAGGCTCTGTATAAGGATGCTTTAACACTCTATGATACGGTTAGTTCTAAACATGAGCGCATTTCTGTGGGTGGTCGGAGTTTAGGTTCTGGTATTGCTACTTATGTAGCTGCGCATAAAGAGGTATATCGGTTGGTATTGATTACCCCTTTTGATAGTGTAGTAAACGTAGCGCAAAGTATCTACCCACTTTACCCTGTTTCATTACTTTTAAAAGAGAGATATGATTCTTTAAGTCGTATTAATAGTATAAAGGCAGAGACATTGATTATTTTTGCACAAAATGATAAGGTGATACCTAAAGAAAATACCCAAAGACTTATTGATGCATTTGACAAGCATGCATTAAAAGTGATACGCATCCAGAACAGAGGGCATCATGATATCTCTTCAGATGAAAAATATTATAAAAGTGTACAAGAATTTATAGGTGAAGGTTAAAGATGGAAAAAGACAAAGTATTCACAGAAAAGATAAGTAAAAAGTTTGAGTTTGATGAGGCAGTGGCTTCTGTATTTGATGATATGTTATCACGTTCTGTGCCTTTTTATGACGAGGTGAGAAGGTTGGTAATTTCGTTAATTTTGGCTGAACAAAGAGAAGGCAGGAAGATACTTGATCTGGGTTCTTCTACCGCAAAATTTTTGCTGGATCTGCATTCTAAAATGTCAGTACCTATGGATCTTAAAGGCGTAGATAATTCTCAGGCTATGTTAGACAGAGCCACACAAAAATGCCAAGCATTTGGCGCACATATCAAACTGGAATATGCAGATATGTTGGAGTATAACTATGTGCAAGAAGATGTTATCGTAGCGAACTATACTTTGCAGTTTATACGTCCTCTACAGCGTTTGGAGCTTGTGAATAAGATTTATAATGGATTACAAGATGATGGTCTTTTTATATTTTCCGAAAAAGTAGCGTTTGAAGATAAACAGTTGGATAAACAAATGATAGATATCTATTATACGTATAAAAAAGAACAAGGATACAGTGAATACGAGATAGCACAAAAACGTGAAGCTTTAGAAAACGTGCTTATACCGTTTACTGTAAAAGAAAATATACAGATGTGTAAAGATGCAGGGTTCACAAAAATAGAAACAGTTTTCCAGTGGGCAAACTTTGTTACATTTGTTGTCAAAAAGTAATCAAATTATGATACAGCCCTAAAATACGGGTTGCATTATTTAATATGAGTTATTCACTACTTATTCACCATGTGAATAAGGCATATTATTTCTTAAATAAAGCTCAAAAATTTTATTTTGTTTTAAATTTTTTAAAACACTTACACTTTTCATGCATTTTCAGATATAATCTTTCAATTTATTTCAAGGATAACTTATGAGTTGGACACCTAGTAGCTGGAGAAAATTTCCTATAAAGCAACAACCAACATATCAAGATCAAGAACTTCTTCAAAGCGTAGAAAAAAAACTCAATCTATTTCCACCTATTATTTTTGCAGATGAAGCAAGAAGACTAAAAGAAAAATTAGCACGAGCAGGTCGTGGGGAAGCTTTTTTACTCCAGGGTGGAGATTGTGCAGAAAGTTTTTCAGACTTTAATGCTGCAAATATAAAAAACCTTCTAAAACTTATGCTTCAAATGAATATGGTATTAATGTATTCTACAGGAAAACCAGTAGTAAAAGTAGGACGTATTGCAGGACAGTTTGCAAAACCAAGGTCTTCAGATTTTGAAGAAGTAGATGGAGTGAAACTTCCAAGTTACCGTGGTGATATCATTAATGGTATTGAGTTTACTGAAGAAGCAAGGATACCAAATCCTTACAATATGATCAAAGCATACAATCAATCAGCAGCAACATTAAATCTTTTACGCGCATTTTCACGTGGGGGATTGGCAGATTTAAATAGAGTACATCAGTGGAACCTCGATTTTATCAAAGACAATCCTCTTGGGAAACGTTATGATGAACTCAGTAATAAGATTGATCAATCTATGAAGTTTATGGCGGCTTGTGGTCTCAACAGTGACACCTTACCGCAACTGCATCAGACAACGATGTATACATCTCATGAAGCCTTGCTTTTAAATTATGAAGAAGCAATGACCAGACAAGATTCCGAAACAGGAAAGTGGTACGATTGTTCAGCACATATGTTATGGATAGGTGACAGAACAAGAGATTTAAATGAAGCACATATTGAGTACTTTAAAGGCATTGACAACCCTATTGGCTGTAAAGTAGGTCCAAGTATGGGTGAAGATGAATTGATAGAACTTATTGAGGCACTTAACCCTGAAAATGAAGAGGGAAGACTAACTCTGATAGTACGCATGGGTGCCAGTATTATTTCTGAAAAATATCCACCTTTACTTCAAAAAGTAAAAGATGCAGGGAAAAATGTTGTGTGGACGATAGACCCAATGCATGGCAATGTAGAAAAGTCTTCAAGCGGGTTTAAGACAAGAAACTTTGACAATATTCTTTCTGAAGTAGAACAGTTTTTTGCCATTCATAAAGAGATGGGTACAGTTGCAGCAGGTATACACCTTGAAATGACAGGGAATGATGTAACAGAGTGTACAGGGAGTACTTCTTCTCCAATCACAGATGAAAGTTTGGCAAGTCGATACCATACACAGTGTGACCCGAGACTCAATGCTTCTCAAGCCTTAGAACTTTCTTTTATGATCTCCGAAACAATCACTGAAGGGTAAACTTAGGTAATCGTAAAGATATTTTCTCCATCTTTATATGCATAGGCCAGTTCCATTTGGTGAATTTCCAAGATACTTTTGACAATGTAGAGCCCTAAACCCAGCCCATTTTTTGAAGTATGAAATGGCTTATAATAATTTTCAAGTGGTTCTTTAAGGGGGTCACCTTTATTTACAAGTGTCAACTTATGATGATTTACTAAGATTCTGATATGTTTATCGTTACTATATTTAATGCCATTATCGATGAGATTTTTTATCACGAGTGTTAAAAGTTCAAAATCAACATCAACTTGATAGTCTTGTATGATTTTTATATCAATGAGTTGCTTTGGGTTATCTACCATCAGTAGGTCTATACTCCCCTCAACAAGGTCACTCATTTTATATGGTTTGATATTGAGTTTAAAGTTTTTAGAAGTTATTTTTTCTATTTTAGCAAACTCATCAATGAGTAGGTTGAGTCTTTCAAAGATACTGTGCATACGTTTTTTACTTTTTTCATCATCGAGCATTTCACTGACTAAGCGACCTTTGGCAATGGGGGTTTTGAGTTCATGCATGATGGCACGTAAAAAAAGTTGTCGTGAATGTATAAGTTCACGTATCGTAGTGACTGCATGGTCAAATTCATTGGCAACTTCTGCTATCTCATCGTTGTTGTCACTGGCACAGGATATATCAAGATTGCCTTCTGAAAAAGTTTTGATTTTGTTTTTGAGTTCGGATAAAGGACGTAAACTACGTATCACCCAAAAGTAGAGAATCATAATAAGTACAAAGACAAGAGCAAAAACAATCATACGTTTTATAGGATGTTTGGGTTTGTTTTTATTTTGTAAAAAAAGTTTAAATCTATCGTTATTGATGAGTAGAATACGTTGGAGTTTATATGAATCTACAGCATATTTTTTGTATTTGTCCTTTTCTTTAAAATAGTGTTCTATTTGTACCACTTTTTCTTTATCTTTTATGAGAGAGAAGTTTTGTGATTCAAGGTAGGCTTCATCGATAATCCCATGAATGAGATAATAGTTATAAAGATAGTGTGAAACCAGACGTTCATGCATTTCATTATGTTCTTCATACTTAATATGGTCATATTTGATTGAGCCGATAAATAAAACTGAAAGCAGAAGAAGTATAAGAAAGAAGATAAGTCGTATCTTACTTTTGAGAGATTTAAACCGGTTAAACAAGCTTATAGCCTACACCACGTACAGCTTGTATACGTTTGTTATCACCCAATTTTGTACGAATTTTAGAGATGATGACATCCAGGCTTTTACCTTGAGAATCAATGCTCATATTGCCTGCGGTATTAATGATTTGCTCACGTGACTGTGTAATACCTTGATGCTTTATCAGTAAAGAGAGTACTTCAAACTCTGCAGGGGTTAGATTCAGTGCTTCTGTTTTATAGTAAATGGTATCACCTTTAATCTCAAAATCACTTTTTGGTGTAGTAATTTCACTGTTCTGAGACTTTTCATACCTTCTGAGTAAAGACATAATTCTTGCATACATCTCTTTAGGGTCATAAGGTTTAGGCAAATAGTCATCCGCACCAATAGCCAGAGCCTCAACTTTATCATTAATATCTGATCGTGCAGAAGAGATAATGACTGGAATATCATATTTTCTGATAACTTCTTCACAAACTTCTAGACCATCCATTCCCGGAAGGGTAAGGTCTAATATGAGTAAATCATATTTCTTTACACCTGCACTCAAACCTAAAAAAGGATCTTCAAAGTTGGTGATTTTAATATCATATTGTGCTAAATACTCACTAAGAAGTTCTGCAAATTCCGGATCATCTTCTATCATCAATATATTAACCATAAGCTGCCTTTGTATATATCTGTGTGTATTGTAACTTGAAAAGGTTAATTAAAATCAAATATCAGCAAGACTTTTTTTATAGGCTAAAAGCCCTTTGCATATAGGGTTTAATTTCTTCAAAAGTGTATGTATGGTTTGTAAAGTATTCAAAGGCGATGATACCTTGGTAAAGTAACATATCAGAGCCATCTTTTGTAGGTTTTTGATATGTTTTGGCTAATTTTAAAAAAGGTGTTTCTTTCCCATAAATGACATCAACACAGGCTTTTGCATGAGGTATAACCATATCAAGTATCTTTTTGGATGCTGGCAAAGAGTCATTTTCCAGTCCGGCAGAAGTCATATTTATAATCAAATCATAGGTGTTTGGTTCAAACGTATCAAAAGTAAATGTCTTAAAACCGTCTTTAATATATTTGTCCAACCGACCTGGACTTCTGTTAAGCAATGTAACTTCATAGCCTTCATCACGTAAAATACTTGAGGTGGATTGTGCAGTACCCCCCGCACCTAAAAATAAAACCGTTTTTATTTCTTTAAATTCTGAGATGGCTTTTAAAAATCCAGGAGCATCCGTATTGTAACCATACAGTTTTCCATCTTTTTCTACAATAGTATTTACCACACCTATATGTTTTGCAAATGTATCAAGCTCATCACATGCATGAAAGGCTGCTTCTTTATGGGGAACTGTAACATTAACACCTTTGAGGTTTAGCTTAAAAAAAGTTTCTTTGAGTGTAGTACCATCTTTTAAAAGATAGCGTGTATAACACGCATCATAATCTAAACCCTCAAAGGCTAAATTATGCATGAGGGGTGATTTGGAATGGGCAACAGGGTTGCCAAAAATGGCAAAGAGTTGTTGACTCATTTTTAGAGTGTTTCCATTTCTTTTAATGTAGCCAGAAGTGCACCCAGCTTATTTTTAACCTCCAGGTACTCTAGTTCTGGAATAGAATCTGCCACGATACCTGCACCAGCTTGTAAGGTAATACTGTCTTTTTTGATGAGTGAAGTCCGTATGGCTATGGCTGAGTCCATGTTACCATCAAAAGAGAAATAGCCTACTGCACCAGAGTAAAAACCACGCTTTAATCCTTCATAGTTAGCTATAAGTTTCATAGCTTCAATTTTAGGTGCTCCTGTCATGGTACCTGCAGTGAAGGTAGCAGCAAAAAGGTCAAACATATCTTTGTCCTCTTCAAGGGTTGCTTCAACGTCAGTAACCATGTGCATAACGTGAGAGTATTTCTCAACTCTCATCATATCGGTCACTTTAACTGTACCAGTTTGAGCTACACGTCCAACATCATTACGCCCCAAGTCTATAAGCATGAGATGTTCTGCACACTCTTTAGGGTCATCTAGCATCTCTTGTTCCAACTCTTTGTCTCTGGCAGCATTTTTACCACGTTTACGGGTACCTGCTATGGGGCGAAGGAGTATTTCTCCTTCTGTGAGACGTACCATTACTTCTGGGCTTGAACCACAAATAGAGAAATCTTCATAATCAAGTAAGAAGAGGTATGGAGAAGGGTTTTTAGAACGCAGTACTCTGTAAAAAGAAAGAGGGTCAATCTTCCCTTTTTGTGTGTAACGGTTGGCAAGCAATATTTGGAAAACATCTCCTGCACGTATGTTTTCTTTTGATTCGTCTACCAATATTTTAAATTGTTCTTCATCAATGCTGAAAGTACCTTCTCCTTCTAGCTTGACAGCTTTAAGTGGCATGGGTGTACAGGTAGAATATAAGATGTTTTCTATGTCATCGAAAGCTTTTTTCATAGAGTCATCATTTAAAATAAGTGTGAGTTTTGCAGATTTGTGTGAATAGGCGATGATAATCTTGGGACGTACTAAATCAAGGTCAGGCGTATTTAGAGGGTCTAGTAAACTATCCATACTCTCTGCAAGTGTTGGTTCAAATACTTTTACCATATCATAAGCAATGAACCCAATGAAGCCATCTACAAATGAAAAACCAACTTCGGAAGCTTTTTGTTTGTACGCGCTTTTATCAATATTTTTATAGTAGTTTTTTAAAAAACTAAAAGGATCTTCTTTTAATATATGTGTTTTTAAAGCAGTATCAATATAGGTTGTGGTTTTGTTTTTATACTGTAGGCGTTCTTGTGCCCCAATAGTAATAAAAGAGAAGTTCCCATCACTGGTATTGACAACAGACTCAAAAAGCATAGTGATTTCATTAGGGAAAAGGGCTTTTATTTTACCATACAGTGCTACAGGTGTAAGTTGATCAAAGAGGATGGTTTTGTGCATACTGAATTACTTTTTTACAACAAATGCACTTTTATTGATACGGTCTCTTACTTGTATAAGGGCTGCATCTACTTCTGATCTACTTTTGTATGGTCCAATAAGTAACTTCTTTATACCTGATTGGGATGGAGGTGTGATTTTATAATCAAAACCACTTTTTTTAATAACAGCAAGAAATTGAGAACTAGGTGTTTGTTTAAATGAACCTACTTGTATATAGTAAGTATGGTTTGTTTGCTTTACAAGGTGCTCTTTTTTAGGTTTAGATTCTTTCTTAGCTTTTTCCTCAGCTTTACGTTTTGCAGCTAATTTTTCTTCTTCTTGACGTGCAATCTCTTCTTGTCGTTTTTGTTCTGCAAGTTTTTCTTTTTCTGCTTGACGTGTAATTTCATCATTATTATTGAGTGGTTCACTTGAAATTTCTACCGTCTCAGGTTTGACCTCTACCTCAGTTTTTTTCTCTGGGACAGTAGACGGTTTAAGTGTTTCTATAGAATCAGTTGTAGCTTTAGAACCAGCGATTGGTCCAAATTTTGGCTTTTGAGTACTCTCTAATGAGAGTTTATCTTCTACGATATCTTTTTTGATTATATTTTGAAGGGTAAGTTCTGGACTAATCATCTCGCTATTGTTCTCTTCTTCTATCGCTAATTTGTCATCGGGATCATTTAAAATAACCTTTGTTAGTATAATCGCTACAATGAGCACAACAATTGCCAAAGCGATAATCGTTAAAAAACTTTTTGTTTTCGAGTTTTTTGGGTCGATATTGTCGATGATAAGGTCATCTAGATTATGATCATTCATGTAGGAAATCTCCAAGATAATATTTTGAATTGATTATATCATATTTATCTATATAAAAAGGGTGTTTCCCAGATTTCTAATCACTTTTAGCTAAGTGCTTTAGCAGATATACAGACTAGAATAAAGAGAGAATTTATCCATTGTATCTTTTGTATGGGAGAGTAATGATATTATACTCTGTTGGCAAAGAAGAGGAAGGAAGACATTTCCATTTTTTTGTCATTTTTTCCTTGAGTGTATTTGAAAGCATTTGAACTTGGGTATTTGCTTCTTCTAATGTAAGGTTGTTTACTTTTATAAATATCTGCAGTCGTTCAGTTGTTTTACCTTGATAAATATGGTAAGTGGAAATATCTAGTGTTTTAAACAAATGTTTAATAAGATGGTAAAATCGTTGATATTCCTCTCCTTTGTACTCTAAAACAAGATAGTTGGTATGGTTATTTTGGACTAAAGGTACTGCAATGGTGTATTGCCTGTCACGATGCTGTTTGAGTAATAGGGGAGTAAGAGGTTCATCTATACACTCAAATTTTGCATAAAAGGTACGGTTGTTAAAAACAATTTTCTTAACAATTGCCGACCTTTTTATGTAGTAATGGCTGTCAAAAAGCTCCAAATCAAAGATTTTTATTTTTATACCTAATAGATTGATTTTTTATAGATGATGAAATCTTGTGCCAATACTTTCATCTCATCTTTGATTTTTGCATGAAGTTCTGTATCATTGATATTGTCGAGAACATCGGCAATTTTGTTTGCAATGATTTCAAACTCTTTTTCTTTCATCCCGCGTGAAGTAAGTGCTGGAGATCCAATACGTACACCAGAAGTCACAAATGGACTTCGGGTCTCACCTGGTACAGTATTTTTGTTTACAGTAATCCCGGCAGCACCTAAGGCAGCATCAGCATCTTTACCTGAAAAGTCTTTGTTAAGGAATGATACAAGTACTAGGTGGTTGTCTGTACCACCAGAGACTACATCATAACCACGCTTTACAAGTACTTCAGCTAGCTTAGAGGCGTTTGCTTTGACTTGTTTTGCATGTGTTTTCCAAGCATCAGAGAGGTTGTGTTTAAATCCTACAGCTTTTGCTGCGATGACATGCACAAGTGGCCCACCTTGAAGTCCTGGGAAAATAGCAGAATTGATTTTCTTGGCGATAGCTTCATCATTGGTCATGATCATCCCACCACGAGGCCCTGCAAGTGTTTTATGTGTGGTTGTAGTCACAACATCAGCATAAGGGAATGGACTAGGATGCTCACCTGCACAGACAAGTCCAGCGATATGAGCGATGTCTGCAAATAAAATGGCACCTACTTCATCTGCAATTTCTCTAAATTTTTTAAAGTCTATCTCTCTAGCGTATGCAGAAGCACCACATACGATGATTTTTGGTTGAACCGTTTTAGCAATACGAAGTACTTCGTCATAGTTGATACGACCATCTAGCTCTACACCATAGGTAAATGAAGAATAGTTCTTCCCAGAAAAACTTGGCTTAGACCCATGTGTCAAGTG
>DQVJ01000264.1 GCA_015661795.1 Sulfurovum sp. | reverse complement strand
CAATTGGTTGTACGGTAGATTTTAGGGACAGGCTTCTTCATCTGGAAATTATATTGCTGAAGAAACCTTCAAGAATAGCTTTGTGCAACAAAGCCCATTAAAGGTAAAAATATGTACAAATGAGATGACTTATCTTAATTTTAAATTAGAAATTGTATTGGCGACAAAACCTAAAGATAACTAAGAACGAAGTAAAATTATTCAATGCATCAGAAAAAAATTGGATCAATAAAAGCAGAAAAACAAAATTGATTTATCTAAGTTGCCTAACTTTTTCCAGAAATAAAAATTGGGGATTTTTATACATGCCAATATCCGCTCAGAATCAAATTTAAGACAGCTCAATTAGTTTTGAGCTACATGTATTTTTCTATATGAATCTTAAGTGAAGTCCTAACGTGTCAAATCATATCTTTTTAGATATCACTTAATCCAATGTTTGATGAGGGGTAAAATCATAGTTAAAAAATAAGCCCTTGTAAAAACAAGGGCTTATTTCGATATTTGGCGGAAGCGGTGTCCGTCTAACAGGCATCCTATACCGTCCAACTTAATATTTTAATTTCATTATTATCAATAATTTATAAAAATACTTGTCTGATACTATTTGATGTAGTAGAGTCAAATCCATAACTTTATGTGGGTTTTAATGTGGGACAAAACACCTATGCCAAAGAAAGCAAAAGAGCTATCCGCTCTTAGTGTAGCAAAGATTAAGGAAAATGGTAGACATGCTGTCGGTGGTGTTGATGGCTTACATTTGCGTATTGTTGGTGGCTCTCGTGCGTGGGTACTCCGAGTTGCTGTTGGTAAAAAAGTTGATGATCACGGCAAAGTTAAAATTCATCGTAGAGATATTGGGCTTGGGTCTTTTCCAGAAGTTTCATTATCAGAAGCACGAGAAAAAGCTCGTGAATTAAAGAAAAAAATTCGGGATGGAATTGACCCTCTCCAAGAAAAACAGGAACGCCTTAATGCTTTAAAAATACAGAAACATCGTGCTAAAACCTTTCGTGAATGTGCAGAAGTTGTCATTGCCAAAAAAAGGCTTGAACTCAAAAATCAGAAACATATCGGGCAATGGTCATCAACCCTTGAAACTTATATCTATCCAACTTTAGGGGACTTAATTGTTGGAACAATTACCAAAGTCGATATTGCAACAGTTCTTGAACCAATCTGGATTGAAAAAAATGAAACAGCCAAGCGTATTCGTGGTCGGATAGAAACCATTTTTAATTATGCTAAGGCTATGGGGTATTTTGTGGGGGACAATCCTGCTGAATGGAAAGGCAATCTTGAACCTATACTGGGGAACTTAAAGCTGGAATCACGCCCACATCCATCCCTGCCTTATGAACAGGTTGCTGAGTTCATCCATCATCTAAGACAGAAAAAAGGGATTTCACCTAAAGCTCTGGAATTTGCGATTTTAACCGCCTGTCGTTCTGGTGAGATTTTTGGGGCTAAATGGCAAGAAATTGATTTTAAGAATAAGGTCTGGATAATTCCTAAGGAACGGATGAAAGCAGAAAAGGAACATCGTGTTCCCCTATCTCAAGAAGCCATTACTTTGCTTGAATCCATTCAAGAACATACTCAGCTACAAGATTTCATATTTACAGCTCCACGTACTGGTGAAATGCTTTCTGATATGTCATTAACCACATTGATCAAGCGTATGCACGAACAAAAGCTTAAAGAAAATGGCTTAGGCTATATTGATCCAAAACAAAATCGAACGATTACCACACATGGATTCAGATCAACATTCCGTGACTGGTCAGCCGATAAGACCGATTACCCTAGAGAGGTCTGTGAGCATGTTCTCGCACACAAACTTCCCGATGAAGTTGAAGCTGCTTATTTACGTGGGGCTTATCTTGAGAAAAGGAAAAGTCTGATGGCAGATTGGGCTGAGTTTTGTTTCTCACCGAACTAAGGCTGTGTGAGGATGCAAAAGAAACTGCTATTACGCAGTTTCTTATTATTTGTCTTAACTTAATTAACTAACTTAAGACTATTATCATTAGAAGCTCTTATTTGAGTATCTACACCAATACTAAATTGAGATTGAATCCATTGCATATCTTGATAATCCAAATTATGTAGATATACATGATTTGCTACCATATGTTTAAGTAATGAAAACACTAAAGGATTTTTAGTATTTTCTTTAATCATATCTTTAATATTCTTTTTAGGTAATTTAGGTGAAATAACAAGTTGAGAGTATATATATATTAATTGATATGCAGGAGTATTTTCACTTTCTGACAATTGACTAGATATATCTATCAATTTAACATGTGCTGTAGATTTAGATATTAATTGAATCATATAAAAACAAATACTAAAGCATATATTATTAATCAATTTCTCTGCAATCCTTATTGCATCCTGATCATTCTGAATATTATTTTTATCCATAATTATAGATTTCAATAAGTTCTTTAAATCATCTTCTGAATCCCTAAAAAAACTTAAATAAAAATTTAAAACTTTTAGCCCAGTATCATATGTAGTAGAAAGAATACTAGTTAATCCATCTATATCTATTGAAGAATGTCTATTTTTAGCAATTTGCCCAAGAACTTCTAGGCTTCTCAAAGCGGAAGTTGCTTCTTGTAGTGAACTAAACTCTATAGTTGCTTCTAAATCTTTAGATGATATATCATGATCATCTAAAGCAAATTCAATCGCATCAACTTCCTCTTCAAACTCATCTTTGCGTTTTAATAAAGCAACTCTCTGTTCTTCTGCATTTTTACTTTCAATAACAATTTTTTGTAATTCATCACCTAATATTTTTTTAAAATTACGATTTACTTCCGCAGTCATATCAAATACATCAACCTTATCTAATAGACAAACTGTATGAGTAAGTATTTCATCTAAAAGACTAGTACCACGTAAATGATGGACTAAAAAGATAAGAATATTAGCAGTTTGCTCATTATGTATATTTTGACATAATAAAGTTATTTCATTTTTCATTCTCTCCGAGTTATCAGAAATATATTTTGCACAACAAAAATAATATAAATATTTTTGTGAAAATCTTAAGTGATAATTGTCAGGGGTAGCCAATATACCTGACTCTATTAAAATATTTTTAATATTATTTGGCGGAACAAATTTTCTCTTATACTCTTGATAAATATGATTAAAATCATCATCAGATATCTCATTAATTCTAGTATCATAGAAATAAAAACCTAGATAAGAAAGAAAATTCAGTACGCCATCCAAGTCTTGATTCATAGAAATATTTGCTTTATTAAGCATACTTACAATTAGCACATGATAACATTGACCATATGAAGTTAAAGAGTAATTTCCATTAGTTATTGATAGATTTTCTAATGTTTGCATAATACTTATAATATATATAGGCCTTGAATCCATAATATTTTTCTTCATTATTATATCAAAATGTGAAGATATATTATCTATTTTTGCATATATATCATTACTAATAACATCTATTTCATTCTCATCTCCAATTGTAACCCATTTCTTTATAAATTCATGTCGTTTTTGATAACCAAATGGTAGAATCTCTACTTCATTAAAATCATGACGAAGATATTTACCAGTATTTTGTATAAAATTATTTTTATCAACAAATAAAATAACTTTTTTAAAGGTATCACAAAAACTTTTTAACAAACTTTCCAAAATATTATCTTTTATATTCTGCTTAGAAAAGTCATCTATAATTAGAATAACATCGTCTAAATCATCAAACTTTTCTAGTGAAAACTTCTCATAAAATTTCTGTATTAATTTTTGTATATTATCAGTCTTTATTTCATCTCCATTCAACAAAATGATCTTAGACTCTTTAGCTAAAAAATCTTTTGCAATTTTTTTATGGAGTGTTGTTTTTCCTATCTCTTCAGTACCTAAAAAATAAATATAATCATATTTATCAAGTACTTTTTTTAGGCTTTGTTGCACAAAGATTTGAAATGCAAAGCGCCCCTAATTGAGCCAAATTTAAGGCGTAACTTGGGTAAGTGGTCGACCTAATTCCGTAAAT
>DQVJ01000198.1 GCA_015661795.1 Sulfurovum sp. | reverse complement strand
TTTTCTTACCTTTTAATGCATCAATTTGTGATTGTTGTTGTTGAATCAGTAATCTCTGTTGTGCATTTTTATTTTGGAGTTGTGTGTATTCTGTTGTAGATACACATCCAGTGATAAAAAATAATGATAGGGTTGAAGTGAGCCATATTTTCATGGAAAATCCTTTTTGTAGTAATGGGTGTATTGTAATATAATTTTAGTATGAATAACAATACGATGCAGATATTTTACACTATATTGGATGTTGTAATCGCTACTACAGCAATAGCAAAACCACCATCATGGCTGATAGAGAGTGATGACTGTGTAATTTGATGTGTTTGTTGTGCATGGTCTGTTAATATAAAATAAGGTGCACCTTTAGCATTTTTACTGATAATAATATCATGAAAAGTAAGGGCTGAACCTATGCCACAACCAAGAGCTTTTGCAATGGCTTCTTTTGCTGCCCAAAATCCAGCATAAGTTTCCACTTTTTTAGCCAATTTAATCTCATCAGTAGAAAGATATTTGTGTTTAAACTTCTGATCATATTTGTCAATAAGTGTTTCAATGCGGTTGATTTGTATAATGTCTGTTCCAATTTTCATAAGATATTATATCGCTTACATCCATTCAACAACTTTAGAAACTTCATCTGCAATAAAACATTTGACTTTCGTTGCTTCCAAAGCCTTATTTGGGATAACTGCCTTCATAAAGCCTTGCATTTCAATCTCTTTGAGTCTTTGGCTAAGTCCAGATACCTCTCGTATTTCACCTGTAAGGCTTACTTCTCCGATAAACAGTGTTTCAGAACTTAATTCTCTGTTTCTATAACTACTTAAGATAGCTGCAATAATAGCGAGATCAGCAGAAGGATCATTGATTTTAATACCCCCAGAAATATTGATAAACACATCATAAGTACCCAAGGGCAAATCAAGTTTTTTTTCAAGTAAAGCAAGAAGCATGCCGAGCCTGTTGTTGTCAAAACCTGTTGAACTACGTTTGGCATGTCCATAGGCTTCTGAAACCAAGGCTTGTACTTCAATAATAATAGGACGAGAACCTTCTAATATGACAGTAAGGGCTGAACCTGACTGTAGTTTATCTTTGTTGAAAAATTTTCCTGCCATACTTTTTGCATCATTTAGACCTTCTTTATTCATTTCAAAAATACCTACTTCATTGGTGGCGCCAAAACGATTTTTAAATCCACGTAAGAGACGCAAGTCAGAATTTGTATCACCTTCAAAGTATAAAACGGTATCAACCATATGTTCCAAAACTCTAGGTCCCGCGATAGATCCATCTTTTGTAATATGTCCTATAATGAAAATGGGGATATGTAAAGATTTAGCAATTCGCATAAGTTCAAACGTGATATTACGTACTTGTGTGACAGAACCAGGGGAAGAAGGTGTTTCGTCTGAATAGAGTGTTTGTATTGAGTCTATAATAATGAGCTCATACTGCTGGTTATTGATTTCAGAGATGACGCTACTAAGGTTGATTTCTGGGAGTAGATAAAGATTATGATCATTGGCGGCTAGTCTGTTTGCACGAAGTTTGATTTGTCCTGCAGATTCTTCACCTGAAACGTAAAGGACTTTTTGGTTATTACGTGCTAAGTTACCTGCTATTTTTAAGAGTAAAGTAGATTTACCAACACCTGGGCTGCCACCTATTAATGTCAATGAACCAGGCACTATACCTCCCCCAAGGACAAGGTCAAGTTCAGCACTTCCAGATGTAAATCGTACGATATTGTCTTCTTCTATTTGTGTAATAGGTTTCGCTTTTTGAAGTCCACTACCAGATGATGTGGAAGATGCAGTCTCTTTTAAAAATTTTATCTGTTCTGTACTTAACTCAACCATACTTTCCCATTCATTGCAGGATGTACATTTGCCTATCCATCTAGGTGATTGAAAACCACAAGCCTGACATTCAAATAAAGTTTTTTTCTTTGCCATATATTTACTCCTAAACATTGATAGGTGTATTTTAAATTAAATTTTACAACAGAAGCATAAATATGTCATATTGACATATTTATTTGAAAAAAGAATTGTTTTATTGTTATGCACATATGAAATAAGCGTGAAGTTTTATTTTTATATCTTTTGGTTATAATCTTGGGATTAAATAGAAGGATTTTTAGTGATATTTAATGTGATTAAACAGGCGATATATGGTCTTTATCTGACAAACAGTTTTGGCTTTAGATTGTCAAAAACAGATGATCCTATAGAAAAGAAAAGATTGAGACTGGCCTATTCACAAGCCCAGCTAGATACACTGAATATATCACTTAAGATTGAAAATAAAGAAAAACTACCAACAGATGGACAGTATTTAGTCATCATTAATCATAGAAGTATTATAGACCCTCCCATTACAGAAGTAGCACTGAAAGATACACAGATATTTGGACCTTGGATTTCAAAAAAGGAACTTTATAATTCATTTTTTTTCGGACTTTTTGTACGTAATGCAGGTTCCATTCTTCTTGACAGAGAAAAGAGTCAAATGGGTGGATTTTTTACAGACATAAAAAAGGCAGTCAAACGTGGTGAATCTATTTTTATTTTCCCAGAAGGTACAAGAAACAAGACAGATAAACCTTTGACAGCATTCAAAGAAGGATCACGTATCATAGCATTGAAGAATAGGTTACCTATTTTACCAATATATATAAAATCAGATGCGGATATGGTGCTTAAAAAAGCATTAGAAGATAAAAATTTAAAACAGGAAGTAACAGTGGTTATAGGGGATATCATAGACTATAAGGACAAGACAAACCTTGAAGAATCATATCGTAAAACATTTTCTCTTTAGTATTGAAGAAATGAGTGTTCTTTCTCTTTTAGCATTGAGATAATATTTTTCATATTACTGTTGTCGATTGTAGTGGTTATGATGACTTGAGCAGTATGTTTAGTTAAAGGGCTAACAGCCATTTTGATCTCTCGATCCTCTGTACGTACAAGGAGTATGCCTTCTTCCTTATTTTGGTAGATAATGTCACCAATATTTTGCTGATGGATAGAAGCCAATGAAACCTCATAAGCCAAATCCTTGTCCATGAGTAACATAAGTTTTTCTTCAATGGAATCTGGTTTATCAGTTGTCTCTATAATCTCATTTCTATAGGGTGAGGTGGTTTTTTTCTCGTATATTGTTGCTTTCTGTTTTAAAGGTTTGGTATTTTTACTATGTACAGGAGACAACATCTCTTTCTTGATTTTCTTTAGGCGTAAAGTACGTAACACAAGAATAATCGGTGTGAGAACAACAGAAAGAATTATACTCATGAGTACACCAGTGAGAATCCCCAGTTTTATGGATTTTGAAAATTCAAAATCTATCGAGTAATACACTATTGCAATAGCAGTAAAAAGTATACTCAGGGGCATAGACAAAGTTAAGAATAGGTTGAGAATATTTTTCATAGTTAAAAATTCCTAAATAAATATTTCATCTAAAATGGTATTCACATATTGGTTTGCTTTAAAAGGTATAAGGTCCTTAGGCTGTTCTCCTGTCCCAATATAAAAAATAGGCATTTGCAGTTCATCTGCAATGCTCAAAACAGAACCACCTTTAGCAGTCCCATCAAGTTTGGTGATGATGATACCATCTACACCTATAAGATCATCAAATACTTTTGCTTGATTGACAGAAGAGCTTCCTTGTGTACCATCTAAGATAAGCATTTTTCGGTGAGGTGCTCCAGAGAGTGCTTTTTCTGCTACACGGATCATTTTTTTTAGTTCTTCGCTTAGGTTATTTTGTGTATGCAGCCTTCCAGCTGTATCAATGATGACATTGTCATAACCTTTGGCTTTAGCAGATGCTATGGTGTCAAAAACTACCGCAGAGGGGTCATGTCCTTGTT
>DQVJ01000069.1 GCA_015661795.1 Sulfurovum sp. | reverse complement strand
CGGTATGAAGATGCCTTTGTAACCATAAAAGTCATACGCGAAATGTATGGACTCATGCATGAACATCAAGTGGATGAAGCGTATATAGTAACAACCAGTCGCTTCACAAAAGAGTGTCATCCTTTTGTAGAAGGTAAAAAAATGACACTCATCGATGGCAAGACACTGGTTAAGTTAATAGAAAAGTATCATTAACCATCATATTTTTCAAAATCTTCTTTACTCACCCCACAGTCTGGACATTCCCAATCATCTGGAATGTCTTCAAATGCAGTGCCAGGAGCAATGCCCCCATCAGGGTCACCGATTTCTGGATCGTAGATATATTCACAAACAATACAAATATATTTTTGACTCATTAAAAATCCTTTATTATGGGTTATTCTTATCCGAGCATAACATTAAAATGGTAAAATACATAAATATAACGACTTCAAAGGACACGTATGTCAATCAAATGTGCATTTTTATTCCCAGGTCAAGGCTCACAAGCCAGAGGAATGGGACAAGACTTTTTTAATAACTCAGATATAGCGAAACAAATGGTAGCAGATGCAAGTGCTAGAACGGGTATAGATTTTCAAAATCTTCTTTTTGAAGAGAATGATAAGTTAGGTCAAACAGAGTTTACCCAACCTTCTATTTTACTTGTGGGGGCTATTGCACATAAGTTATTTTCAGATGCTACAGACATTCAACCTGTGGTAACGATGGGGCATTCACTGGGTGAATTTACGGCACTTGTAGCGGCAAACGCCATAGATGCCATAGATGCTGTAGAGCTTGTGAACCTTCGTGGTAAACTTATGGCAGAAGCATGTTCTAAGCAGGAGGTAGGAATGCTTGTAAGTCTTGGGATTCCTGATGAAGCAGTAGAAGAAGTATGTGCTGCGCAACGAGTAGAAGGCAAAAAAGTATGGCCAGTGAATTATAACTCTGATGGGCAGATAGTCATTGCAGGGATTAAACAAGACCTTGAGGCACTTGTGCCTGTACTTAAAGAGGCTAAAGCAAAAAGAGCAATGTTGCTCGATATGTCAGTGGCATCACACTGTCCACTGCTTGAGAGTGCGTCTGCACCATTGGAAGCAAAACTCAAAGAGATGCTTAAAGATGAGTTCATTGCACCTGTGATTTCGAATGTAACTGCAAAGGCGTACAATACTAAAACAGAAGCTTTAGATTTACTCCCTCAGCAACTTGTAAAACCTGTACTGTATAAACATTCTATGGCTACAATTGATGATGAGGTAGATTGCTATATAGAGTTTGGTCATGGGAATGTGCTCAAGGGGCTTAACCGTAAGGCTACGAAAAAACCTCATTTTAATGTGAGTGATATGGCTTCTTTGGAGGCTACAATAGCTGCTATCAAGGAACTAGATGTCTAAGATTGCCATTATGGGTGCGATGCCTGAAGAGGTAGAGCCTATCGTCGCTAAACTTGATAACTTAAAAGAGACTGTATATGCTGCTAACACGTATTATGAAGGGTTGTATAATGGTCAGGAAGTGGTTGTCGCATATTCAAAGATAGGTAAAGTATTTGCAACGTTGACTGCTACGATACTCATAGAGAAGTTTGAATGTGATAAGCTTCTTTTTTCAGGAGTAGCTGGGGCTATTTCTGATGATTTGAACATTGGTGATCTTATCATTGCAAATGGACTATGTCAGCATGATCTGGATATCACTGCGTTTGGGCATCCATTTGGGTATGTACCTGAGGGTGAAGTATGTATAGCAACAGATAAGAGTCTAAGAGATGTAGCTAAAAAAGTAGCAGAGGAAAAAGGCTTGACACTTAAAGAGGGTATCATCGCGACGGGTGACCAATTTGTAGCAAATCCTGAACGTAAAGAGTGGATAGCTACTACGTTTAATGCAGATGCTTTAGAGATGGAAGGTGCTTCAGTAGCTGTTGTATGTACAGCTTTGAATGTGCCATTTTTTATTTTACGTGCTATCTCAGATAGTGCTGACATGGATGCAGGATTTGATTTTGATGCATTTTTAGAATCTTCAGCAAAAATATCTGCAGATTTTATCTTGAGTATGGTGGACACGCTTGAACGATAATGAAAGAAGAAGTAAAGCCAAAACCATTCCTATGAGTAAGAAACTACTCAAAGTCATAGGCAAGACCAATGGAGAGTTTAAGCTCATAGGTGAGGGTGATAGAGTGCTTGTAGGGCTAAGTGGTGGAAAGGATTCTTTGTCACTCATACACGCACTCAAGCACATACAACGTCATGCCCCATTTCGCTTTGAGTTTGAAGCGTGTACTATCAAGTATGGTATGGATGGAGAAAACTATGACTTTCTTACCAAACACTGTGAAGCATATGAGATAAAACATACTGTTTATGATACAAACATCTTCGATGTATCGCAAGATGCTATACGTGAAAACTCTTCTTTTTGTAGTTACTTCTCACGCATGAGAAGAGGAGCGTTGTATTCTTACGCAGAGGAGCATGGCTTTAACAAAATAGCCCTTGGACATCATTTTGATGACACAGTAGAGAGTTTTTTTATGAATATGTTTTATAATGGAAGTATGAGAGCCTTAGCACCTATCTACAAGACCAGTAGAGGTGTGCATCTCATACGACCACTGATACAAGTACGAGAACGTCAGCTTCGTGATTTTGCAGTGGAGAATAATCTACAAATCATAGGAGACGAGGCTTGCCCTGCCATGATGAAAGACGTCAAAATGCCTCATGCAAGGGCTTCAACTAAAGCATGGCTATCTGAAATAGAAGCGAACAATAAAGATGCTTTTAAAATGTTCAAAGCTTCTTTCAAACATATTCATGATGATACCTTTTTAGACCCTGAGCGTTGGGATAGGGATGATATAGAGTAGTCTATTGCACTTTATTCTCTAAAAATATGTGCCGTGAGAATAGGTGAGGAAATGTCCTTGGGGTACAATTTTCAATACTGACTTTGGTTCTTGGCGTAGAAGGTTACAATCATGTGTTTGCATTATAAAGAGAATAAGAAGTAAAAAGACACAGATTGAGAAGTCTCACAAGGTGTGAGGAAGAATCAGCTCCTTGCACTTCTGTGTACCCTTTGCATGATTTTATAGAAATAAGCTTTAATGAAAATTAAGAGAATATTCTTATGTATTTCTTTACACTTAAAAAGTTCAGTTATAATTTACAATATAATATTCTTACGGAGATAAATGTGGAATTATATTCAGATAGTAATAGAAAGTTAGAAAAAAATGATATTTGCATTTATGATGAGGTATCAGAGAAGTTTAAAAATGATTTTTTTTATTTTATAAAAGATAATATAGATGCAACAAAATTTGTAGAAATATATCAAAGAATTACTATGGAACATGGTCTAAACCGAAACATAAAAGATACAGCTTCAAATATTATATTGTTAGTTGGAATATACAATGAATCAATTTAGAGTCAATATGCTAAACCGCCTAGACAAGACCCTCACAAGTGAGCTAGACGTAAGCCGTAACCAAGTAGAAAAACTCATCAAAGATGGACTTGTCTCTGTCAACGGTAAGAGTATCACTAAGACTAGCTTTAAAGTAGCAGAAGGTGATGAGATAGCCTATGAATTTAAAGAGGCTGAGAAACGAGTAGTACCTCCCATAGATTTTGATGTTGAGGTCTTGTATGAAGATGAGTACTTACTAGTGGTAAACAAACCCTCTGGACTTGTAGTACATCCTGCACCTTCAGTCAAAGAGCCTACTCTTGTTGACTGGCTCATACATAAGGGTGTTTCACTGTCTACCATAAGTGGAGAAGAACGTCATGGCATAGTCCACCGTATAGACAAAGAGACTACAGGAGCCTTGGTAGTGGCTAAGACGAATGCAGCACATGAAAAGTTAAGCCTACAACTTCAAGACAAAAGCATGGGGCGTTATTACCTTGCACTCATAGATTGTTCACTTAAAGATGATGTCGTGGTCAACAAGCCTATAGCCAGAAACCCAAAAAACAGACTGATGATGTCTGTAGTAGAAGGCGGTAAAGAAGCAAAAACTGCCTTTGTAAAGCTAGCCCAGAGTGCTCATGGTACAGAACTGATAGCTGCCAAACTCTTTACAGGACGCACTCATCAGATACGTGTGCATCTTAACACTTTGGGACGGCATATTTTAGGTGATGATTTATATGGATTTAAGACCAAAAGAGATAGAATTCCAAGAGTTTACTTGCACGCATATCTACTCTACTTAAAGCACCCTATTACTGGGGATAGAATGGAGTTTACTGCTCCACTTTTTGATGATATGAAACTGTATCTCTCTAAATATTTTGATCAAGGTGACATCGATGAAAAAATCAATCCTCTTACTCTGGGCACTCGCTTTAGTAACATTTAATAGTTGTGGGGGCATCAAGGGTTTGATGATTTATGAGACAGACCCTACGCTCAAGACTATCAAAGAAGTACGATTTCTTTCAACACAAAGTTCAGTAGGATTTGAGTGGAAGAAAATAGAAGACAGACGTATACATGGGGTGAATATTTATAGAGGCATTCCTTCAAAAGGGAAACAAAGCTTTAAACAGATAGGGTCAGTAGGTAACCGTTATGGTACACATTTTGTTGATACCCATGTAAAACCAAATACATCTTATATCTACACGTTTACAACATTTTCCTTAGGTAAAGAATCTAAACATGGTACGGTACTGAAAGTAAAAACAAAAGAAGCACTTAATGGAGTATCTTTTGTAGAGGCATATAATGTTGCTCCAGGTATTATAAAAATACTCTGGAGTCCACACCGTAATCAAAGCATTAATCGTTATATTATAGAGCGTTCGATTAACGGGGGAAAATGGAAATTTGTTTCACAGGTAGAGGGACGGTTGATGGTTGAATATATCGATACATTTGTACGTAGAGGGAATACATACAGATACCGTATAGTTGCAAAAAGTTATGATGATATATTGACAAAACCAAGTCAAGTTACATCATTGTCATTATAAGAAGTACCTATGCCACATTTAAAAGTAAAACCTTTTGACAGTACAGTGATAGGGAAATGTTTATCCCAAAGTAAGATCATGACACTCCAAGCAAAATCACTTACAAGTGATGACGAAATCATAGGTGTTGAACATGGAGGAGAAGAGTTTTTACTCCAGTTAAAACAAGATGATGCAGCTATGTTGCTAAAGTATGACAAGGTTACCAGACCACTCAAGGTTAATCTTCTAAAAGAAGCATTGGCTAAAGTTTCTTCAGAGTTAGCGTTGGAGATTTTAAGTTCTAATATCGCCATATCAACAATGAAGCCAGCGCTTTCTTCCAAGTACTTTAAGAAAATAGAAGATTTTGAAAATATCACTTATCCCAAAGAAAAAATATCTGTGGAAGTAGGTTTTGGTTCAGGTAGACATTTGCTCTATCAGGCACAAAAAAATCCAGATACACTGTTTATAGGTTTGGAGATACATACTCCTTCTGCGCAGCAAGTGCTTAAGCAAATAGAGTTACAAGAGTTGGATAATATCTGGGTGGTGAACTATGATGCAAGACTTTTTTTGGAAATGATGCCTTCAAATAGTTGTGAACAGATATTTGTCCATTTTCCTGTTCCTTGGGACAAAAAACCACATAGAAGGGTCATCAGTCCTTCTTTTTTAAATGAATCCATAAGAACATTAAGACAAGGTGGTCGGCTAGAACTTCGTACAGACAGCGATAAATACTTTTGGTATGCATTGGAAACTTTTTTTGCTGTACCAAAAGTAGAAGTGGAAGTACGTAAAAACGAGGCACTAGAAGTTACGAGTAAATATGAAGCCAGATGGAAGCGACAAGAGAAAGATATTTATGATGTGTATGTGAAATGTAAGGAGCACTCAGAAGATAAAAAATTAGTGCTTGATTTTAATTTTAATATTGTAAAATATAGAAAAGGATTAGAAGATGATTTACCTAAAAAAGCAATCATCTTTGATGGCTATTTTGTTCACTTCGAACGTTTGTATAAAACAGAAGATGAAAGACTTTTAATTAAGTGTGCTTTTGGTAGTTTTGACAGACCAGAACATAAATATATTATTTTAGATAATAAAGCTTGTAGATACTTTGTCTCTTTACCAGTAAGGACAATGGTTAATTTTCAAGCACATCAGAAAATCATGGAGTTACTCAATGTCTAATGTTATTAGCGCTTCTCATCTCACTCTTGCTTATGATGATGGTGCTAAAGAGGTCATTAAAGATGCTACCTTTAGTATCAAAAAGGGTGAATTTGTATTTATTACAGGGCCTAGTGGTTCGGGTAAATCTACACTGCTGAAATCACTGTATGGACAAATAAAAGCCAGCTCTGGAAACCTTGTTGTGGGTGGACTTGATCTGGCTGTAGCACGTCAGAGTAAACTGCAGGATTTACGTACACATATGGGGATAATTTTCCAAGATTACAAACTTGTGAATGAATGGACTGTAGCCAAAAATGTGGTGTTACCTTTGATGATAGCTGGATATTCGGTTGAGGTACAAAATACACAGGCACAAAGGCTTCTTAAGCATGTAAAACTTTCAGAACATGCCGATAAGTATCCTTTGGAACTATCAGGTGGTGAACAGCAGCGTGTGGGTGTAGCAAGAGCATTGGCTAAAAATCCAGTGGTGATACTTGCAGATGAGCCTACGGGTAACTTGGATGACTACTCTTCCAATGTAATTTGGGATCTTATGGAAAATGCTTGCCAACAGCTTGAGACTACCGTGTTGGTTGTGACGCATAAAATACCAGCTATTTTTTCACTGCCATATCGGCATTTTATTATAGAAAACAAGGGTGTCTATGAAGTTCATTAAAAATCACCTCATGTTTATCTTCCCCTTGATGGCTATCTTGTTAGGAGTAGAGTTTTATTTGGTTTTTGATCGTACAACTGATACCTATGAAAGAGGTTTGAAAGAAGGGTATTCGATGCTTGTGATTACGAAAAAACCTTTTTCATTACATCAGTTACAAAAGTTAAATAGTCATATTAGCAGCAGTGAAAAGATAAAACGCGAACATATCGTCTCAGAAATTGCAAAAGGGGTAAGTAAAAGCAATGAGAAAAAAATACTCAATGCCTTACCTCATTTTTATTCTGTACATTTAAGTGAATATTTGGGCACTTCAAAATTGAAGCAGATTAAAAGAGATCTTGAAAAAGATAAAAATATCAAAAATGTAGAAACATTTGGTAGTTCATACAGTTCTAGTTATAGACTCTTTTCTTTTATCAAACTTTCTTTAAAAATCTTTATTGTATTTATGGCAGTAGTAAGTCTTTTCCTTATTATCAAGCAAATGGAAATTTGGAAGTATGCACATAAACAACGTATGCAAGTGATGGAAATCTTTGGTGCTCCACTGATGTTACGTTCTGGTGTACTTTTTAAAGTGGCAATTGTTGATGCAATTCTGGCTACGATATTTACGAGTTTGTTTTTCTTATATCTTAAGTTTAAATGGGCTGACAATTCAGGTATAGATATGATGATGCAAAACAAAGAAGAATTGTTTAAAATGACTGACATTGGTATACTGTTGGGTACAGCACTTCTTATTGTAATCATTGCTGTATATTCGGTAGTCTTTACAACCAAGGGAGTTGAGGAGTGAAATCCTTTGTCTTATGGTGTTTTGTAGCACTATCTTTACTTGTAGGGGCATCTACATCCTCACAGATAAAAAATTCTAAGAAAACCCTCTCTCAAACAGCAGCTGCTAAAAAGAGTGCAAGCCGGAAACTTGGAAAAATTGCTGCTGATATAGCTAAAGCAGAAAAAGATATCAATTATCTTGACCATATTTTAGAAAAATTGAGTCTTAATAAAGAAAAAACCCAAAAAGAGTATGAAGTACTCAAGTTCGAATTGGCTACTTCAGAAAAAACGTTGGCACAAACCAGTAAATTGATAGATGAAAAACAAAAAGCATTTATAGAGTTACTTTCAGAACAGTTTTCTGTGATTTTTGCAATGCAACAATTTGACAGACCTACGCAAAAATCAATCATATCTTATGAAGTATATAAAGAATATAAAAAACATAATGCAAAAGAACTCGAAGCATTGAAACAAGAGATCGGAGCATTAAAGAAAAGTCAAAAAAATAAACTTTACAAGCGTGATCAAACAAAAAAAGCAATTACAAAAATCATAAAAAAACGAAAAACATACAGTGAACAAAAAGCACAAAAAGAAAAACTTATCGCAAAGCTTAGTGAAGATGAAGAAAAATATCAAAATAAACTACAAAGCCTTGTGGACAAACAAAGTTCGTTGCGAAGTACTTTGGCTAAGTTAAATATATTACAAAAACAAGAAGTAGAAGAAGCACGTAGAAGAGCAGCTGCAAAAAGAGAGGCAATACGTTTGGAAAAAGAGCGTCTCCGAAAGATTCGCAAGGCCAAAGCATTGGCCAAAGAAAAAGCTAGAAAAGCAAAAGCAGCGATAAAGTTGGCAAAAACAAAAGAGGCAAAAAAAGCAGCAAGGCTTGCAGCAAAAAAAGCAGTAAAAGAAGCAAAAATAGCACA
Source organism: Sulfurovum sp. (assembly GCA_015661795.1). GTDB lineage: Bacteria > Campylobacterota > Campylobacteria > Campylobacterales > Sulfurovaceae > Sulfurovum. Next base: position 3,483 of record DQVJ01000069.1, on the reverse strand, counting down.
ATCAAAAGTGTATAAACCAAGTGAAAAGGTAAGAAAAGTACACTCCTCTTATAAAAAATCAAATACCTATGCATATAGGGGTGGAAAAACAATTTCACCACTTCCTGGTGCTAAACTTATTAAGAAGTTTGGTACCTATATTGACCCTATTTATAAAATAAAAATTTTTAACGAATCTATCACACTAAAAGCACCAAAATCCAATGCAAAAGTGAAAAATATTTTGAATGGAAAAGTGGTATTTGCCGGCAAAAGCAGTATGTTGGGTAAAGTTGTTGTGATTGCACATAGTGGTAAAATGCACACAGTGTATGCAGGACTTTCTAAAATAGCACCAACTATCCGTGTTGGAAGCAAGATTAAAAAAGGGTATGTTGTAGGAAAAGTAGCAAGAAAACTCATGTTTCAGGCAACCAAAAATTCTAAGCATATTAATCCTCTTAGGCTGATACGGATTTAGATAAATTTGTAGATTAACCACTGCATAACAAACTTTTAGATATAATCGCGAAACTATATAAAGGCTGTTTGTGATTAAAAGAGTATTGGTAAAATTTTCTGGTGAAGCATTGGCGGGTGAAGAAGGGTATGGTATAGATACCCAGATTCTTAATTTTATTGCTGGTGAGATAAAAGAGCTTGTAAATGCTGGTGTAGAAGTAGCAGTAGTTGTAGGTGGGGGTAATATCATTCGTGGTGTAACCGCTGCAGCTGATGGTATCATTACGCGTACAGCAGGTGATTATATGGGTATGTTAGCAACAGTTATCAATGGTGTAGCTATCCAAGAAGCCCTGGAACATGCAGGTCTTGCGGCGAGACTTCAATCTGCTATAGATATGCAAGAGATTGGGGAAGCTTTCATTGTACGTCGTGCTAGACGTCACTTGGAAAAAGGACGTGTAGTTGTCTTTGCTGGAGGTACAGGTAATCCATATTTCACAACAGATACGGCTGCAACCTTGAGAGCTTCTGAGATAGAAGCTGAACTGCTTATAAAAGCAACAAAGGTAGATGGTGTCTATGATAAAGATCCAAATAAATTTGATGATGCAGTAAAACTTGAGACACTTTCATATGATCAGGCACTTACAGACCACATCAAAGTAATGGATGACACTTCTATTGCCTTGGCAAAAGAAAATGATTTACCAATTGCAGTGTGCAATATGTTTGAAAGAGGTAATTTATTGGCAATCATCAAAGGTGATATGTCATTATGTTCTATTGTAAAATAGAACGTATAGAGATTTACCATAGAAATACACAGTAGTTTATGAACTATAGATATGATAATAATATATAACAAAGGAAAAATATGAGAACAGAAGAACTTACGGCAAAAGCTTTGGAAAATTTAAATTTTGATAAATATTTACTCGCAAATGCAGTGGGTAAGAGGGCAGAAGCTATCGCAAATGGTGCAGCATCAGCATTAGACATAGATACTAGTTCTATGAAATATGCTGATATTGCACTTCGTGAGATTGCTGAAGGTAAAATTATAGTAAGTCTAGAAGGGTAAATCCTTTTGGATGCTTTTTTAGATAAAGCTCAGAACATACATACAACAGAAGAAGCCAAAGCGCTTCTTTGGGAACAAATCCCAAACCCTCTTCCTGAAACTATTCAAGCGATGGAACTTTCACTCCAGGCACATCAAGGGCAACAACGAAAAAGTGGTGAGCCTTATATCGTGCATCCTATTTTAGTTGCTGCAATTACAGCTGCTTTTTCTAATGATGAAACGATGGTACAAGCTGCACTTTTACATGATGTTGTTGAAGACACTACGTATGGAATAAAAGAGTTAGAAAAAAAATTCGGTGATGATGTTGCACATATGGTTGAGGGGCTTACTAAAATTGTTGAGATACGGGATGAAGAGTTAATCTCTTCTGACTCCAATGAAAGACTCATTAATTCCGCACTTACTTTTCGTAAAATGCTGATAGCCTCTATTAAGGACATACGTGTTTTAGTCATTAAGCTTTGTGACAGACTACATAATATGTTGACACTTGATGCCTTAAGTGTTGAAAAACAAAAACGAATAGCAGAAGAGACCTTAGTCGTATATGCACCTATTGCACATAGATTAGGAATATCACAGTTAAAGAACCGTTTGGAAGATTTAAGTTTTTACTATATTTACCCTAAAGATTATAAACAAATAGATGATTTTATACAGTCTAATGCCCAAAATTTACAATTTAAACTCAATGCCTTTATCCGCAATGTGAAAGATATGATGCATAAAGATGGTTTTGAAGAAAACAGCTTTGAAGTGTTTGGCAGAGTAAAACATTATTATTCTATTTATATGAAAATGCACAGAAAAGGTGTGAGTATAGAAGAGGTTTTAGATCTGTTGGCAGTACGTATCATAGTAGAAAAACCTATTGAATGTTATAAAGTATTAGGTTTGATGCATTTAAATTTTACGCCGTTGATTTCACGTTTTAAAGATTATATTGCAGTACCCAAAGAAAATGGATACAAAACGATTCATACCACATTATTTAACAAAGAAGGGATTCTTGAAGCACAGATACGTACACATGAAATGCATAGATTGGCAGAGTATGGGGTTGCAGCCCATTGGAAATATAAAGATGGCAATGACTCTGTAAATTTGGAATGGGTAGAAAGCCTACATTACCAAAATGAATCTATAGAAGAATTTTATGAGCTTGCTAAAAGTGATTTATTTTCTGAAGATATTACCGTATTTTCACCTAAAGGAGATTATTATACTTTACCTAAGGGTTCTGTTGCCTTAGATTTTGCATATGCTATTCACTCAGAAGTTGGAAAAAATGCTACACATGCATTGATTAATAAACATAAAGCACCTCTTTTAACTGTACTAAAAAATGGCGATATTGTAAAAATTTTAAAAGATGATGAACCTCATTTACATTGCTCTTGGTTAGATGCAGTAAAAACATCTAAAGCCAAAGATGGTATCCGTTCTGCATGTAGAGCAAGACTTAAAGAGTCAGATATGTTAAGTGCCTATAACATACTGGGAACACTTTTTGAGCAGAAGAGTGAGTTCATGAAAGAGCTTGTAGATAAGGTAGAGTTAAAAGAGAGTATTCACAGGTTGCCTATACAACTTGATTACCATAAAGAAGCTATTCATAAAGTTGCTGATTATTTAGGTACAAAAGAGTTACGTTTTTGGGAAGTATTGAAAAAAGGTTATAAAAGGCCAAAACGTAAAGAGATTGAACATTTTTATTTTTTTACCAATAAAAATATAGACGGTATAGAGTTTGACTACTGTTGTCATCCTAAAGTTGGTGATCAAATTGTTGCATTTTATAAGGACAGTAAGGCGATTGTGCATCATAAGTTATGTAAGAAGGCTTATGGTAATATTGTAGCGGGTGAACCTATGTTGTTTGTAGATTGGAGCGATGAAAAACTTTCGCGTTACAGGCTTATTATCAGTTTACAAAATCAAAAAGGAATACT
>DQVJ01000038.1 GCA_015661795.1 Sulfurovum sp. | reverse complement strand
GTGAATGAGGTAGTTTGCATGTTTAAGTTTATGTCATGCATAATATGTCAGTATGTGTAATAGTGCAATTTTAGCCGAATTTTGCTAAAATAGCCAGAATGATAGAAGGATATACATGAGTATTGATTTTAAAGCTGAAATAAATAGACTTAAAAAAGAATTAGAAGTTACTGTTGTAGCACACTATTACCAAAGAGATGAGGTTTTTGAAATGGCTGATATCACAGGTGACAGTCTTGAGTTGGCACGTCGATGTGATGCAGATACAAATCCTTGGGTCGTTTTTTGTGGTGTGGGTTTTATGGGCCAATCCGTAAAAGTCATAGCACCTGAAAAACGTGTACTTATGCCAAAAATTGCTTGTTGTGCTATGGCACGTATGATGGATGGCTCTTACTTTGAAGAGTCTGTACAGTATATGGTGGACAGAGGTATAGCCAAAGATGATATCTTACCTATTACCTATATAAACTCAGATGCATCAGTAAAAGCGAAAGTAGGTGAGATGGGTGGGTATGTCTGTACTTCGTCCAATGCATTTAAAATCATTGAAAAAGGGTTAGAGACGGGTAAAAAAATCCTTTTTGTTCCAGATCGATGTTTAGGTCAGAACTTTGCTATACAAATGGGTCTTAAATCATGCGTGATAGGAGTAGAAGTTGACGGTAAAGAATGTGATCCTAAAGAAGCAGATATTATCTGTTTTAACGGATTTTGTTCGGTACATCAGCTATTTACCGTAGATGATATAGAGTTTTACCGTAATAAATTTCCAGGCATTAAGATAGCTGTCCACCCAGAGTGTGATCCCGCAGTAGTAAAAGCAGCAGATTTTTCAGGTTCGACGTCGCAACTGATAAAATATGTGAACGATTTAGATCCAGAACAAAAAGTAGCAATAGGGACTGAATATAACTTAGTAAACCGCATGAGAAAAGGCAATACCTATGTCCTTTCATCAACAAAACCAGAGTGTCCCACAATGAATGAAACAACTTTGGAGGATTTATACAATACTTTAAAATCTATTGAAGATGGAAAACCAATGAATGAAATTGTCGTGCCACCAGATATCGTGACATATGCAAATCTTGCACTTGAACGAATGTTGGCGATTAAATAATGCTAAAAGAAACATTTCTGGAGGCTTTGGTAGCCGAAGATGTAGGAAGAGGTGATTTATTTTCCCGGATAAGCACTGCGAAGCCAATACGTGCATATATTATCGCCAAAAGTAATGGAGTATTTGCAGGGCAGGAGTATATAGATATTTTTGCAAAGATGTATGATTTAATAGTTGATTGGAAAGTGAGTGATGGGGAGTCTTTTAAAAAAGGAGAAAAACTTCTTTTTATCTCTGGTGACTCAAAAACGATACTCTCTTTGGAACGCTCTATTTTAGATATTGTTTTACATGCATCTTCGATAGCAACTTTGACGGCTGCTTATGTAGATATGATTAAAGAAACAGGTGTAAAATTACTTGATACGAGAAAGACTAGACCTCTTTTACGTGAATTTGAAAAATATGCAGTACGTTGTGGAGGTGGTATTAACCATCGCATGGGACTGGATGATTGTTTGATGTTAAAAGATACACACTTGCAAACCATTGATGATTTGAGCAGCTTTATGCTCGAAGTTCGTCAAAAGATACCATTTACCTCTAAAGTTGAAATTGAATGTGAAGATTTAGAAATGGTACAAAAAGCAATGAAAGCAGGTGCTGACATCATCATGTGTGACAATATGACGATTGACCAGACTAAAGAGGTGGTGATATATAGAAATAAACATTATCCGCATATTTTACTAGAAGCCAGTGGGAATGTAACATTGGAAACCATAGAAAAAATAGCACAAACAGGTGTAGATGCAATCAGTTCTGGTTCTATTATCCATCAAGCAAATTGGATTGATTTGTCTATGAAAGTAGAGAAATAGAAAAGTGTGTATCGTACAGTAATAAACCATTAACAAAGTTACTGTATATTATTATCTCTAAAAATGAAAGGTTATGATGTTAAATGAAAACCTCCCTTATGCGGAAGTGAGAGATAAAATAGACCACGCAGAGTCTATCACTATACTTTCTCATCTTAATCCTGATGCAGATGCCCTTGGAACGGCTTTGGGAATATACGCATTGTTTGCCAAAGATAAAAGTAAAAAAGTTGAGGTAGTAAATGCTTCCATCGATTTACCCCAACATCTTGATTTTTTGCCATATTTTAAAAAAATAAAACATCATATGGATTACAGCCAGAGTCTTATTATCTCTTGTGATTGTGGTTCTATAGATAGATTGGGATTTAATCTGTCGGGAAGAGATATATTAAATATTGATCATCATCAGAGTAATACACATTATGGAACCCTTAATGTAATACTGCCTCAATATGCATCTTCTTCACAGGTAGCTTTTGAACTTTTTAAAAAAAACTATGTTATTAACGCCGAAGCGGCAACATGTTTTTATACAGCATTGTTGTCGGATACAAGATATTTTACAACAAGTTCAGTGAATGAAAAAGTTTTTTCTGTTGCCCAAGAACTTGTAAGTAGAGGAGCCCATCCAGATACTATTTCTCGTAATTTCACACAAAGAAGACCGCTGAGTTCATTGCGTATTTTAGAAAAGGCTTTGACTTCTTTGTCATTAACACAAGATGCACAAGTTGCAACTTTAATGGTATCAAAAAAAGATATTGATGCCACAGGAGCTACGGTACCAGATATGGAAGGCATCGCAGATTATGCAAGGTCACTTGCCACAGTTGAAGTAGCACTATTTGCTATGGAATTAGATGATGGTATACGTATTTCATTGAGAAGTAAAAATACTGATGTTTCCAAAGTTGCTGAAGCATTTGGAGGGGGAGGACATAAAGTTGCTGCAGGTTTCACTTTTACATATAATGACTGCCAAAGTGGATTAGAAGAATGTGTCAATAAAGTATTACAAAAGATAATAGAATTAGGATTGTTAGATGAAAAATAGAAAAAATAAAAAAAATGGAAGTAAAATAGTTAGTATTTTAATAGTATTAGGTTTATTGGTTGGGGCAGGGTATATATATACAGCCACTGAATTTGAGAGAGAAGCACCTATTATACACAATGATACAAATATTTTTTGGAATAGAACAGACCCATTAAAAATACATTTGAGTGATAATAGAGAATTAAAAGATTTTGAACTTATTTTAAATGACGGGACACATAGTCTTATTATTGGTCAAGGGGATTTTGAAGAAAATACAAAAGAACAAACACTATTGGTTAAATATCCTAAGAGTCAAACATTAAACCATAAAGCAGTACAATTACAGTTACAGGTCTCTGTGAATGATACGAGTTTATGGAATTTTTTCCAAGGAAATAAAACAATTCAAACCATTAAAATTAGTGTTGACCATAAACGACCAAATATTAATGTTTTGGCAAACTCATACAGTATCACCCAAGGAGGAAGTGCATTGGTCATTTTTCAGGCTAATGATGAAAACTTAGATGAACTTTATATTGAAGCTGTGGGTAAAAAGTTTAAGGCACAACCATATAAAAAGGAAGGTTATTATGCGGCACTGATCGCATGGCCATTTGATGAAATAGAGTTTAAAGCTAAAATTATTGCTACCGATAAAGCAAAAAATAGACGTGTAGTAGATATACCTTTTTATTTGAAGAATAGAAATTACAAGGTGTCATGGATTAAAGTTAGAGATAAGTTTTTAGACGGAAAAATTACAGACTTAATCTCTACGAATCCCGAATATGCATCTATTGATGACAAATTGGAAAAACTACGTGCTGTAAATGAAAGTATGCGCTTGGATAATGAAAAGAAAATATATAATCTAAGTAAAAAAGTATCAAATGAGATACTTGATAGCTGGAAAATAAAAAAGTTTTATCCTTTGAAAAATGGTGCAAAGGTGGCAAGTTTTGGAGATAAAAGACATTATTATTATGGTACTAAGGATAATGAAGTATCTCAGTCATACCATGTGGGATATGATTTGGCGAGTACTAAAATGGCAGCGATAAAAACATCTAATGCAGGTAAAGTTGTTTATGCTGATGAAAATGGTATTTATGGAAATATGCCAATGATCGATCATGGATTGGGACTTTATTCTCTGTATGGGCACTGCTCACAGCTTTTGGTGAAAGAAGGAGATGATGTAAGTGCAGGACAGACCATCGCAAAAACAGGTGTAACAGGTCTTGCACTTGGGGATCATTTGCATTTTGGGATTCTTGTGCAAGGTATTGAAGTTAGACCTGTAGAGTGGTTTGATGCGGGATGGATTAGAAAAAATATTGACAATATTTTTAAAGAAGCAGATAAAATTATCTTTTCTAAATAGACGTAACCAGTGTGTACACGAATAATTCACAATAAAGTTATATATTGATATAATAGAAAAATTCAGATATAATATTTAAAAATATAAGTATGATTAAGTCATTGTTGGAATTAAAAATAATTAGGAAAGGAGAGGTAATGCAGCAAAGAACGATTAAAAAATCTGTTGAAGTAGTTGGAATTGGGCTACATAAAGGTGAACCGATCAAGTTACGACTTGAACCACTTGATGCAAATGCAGGAATTGTATTTTATCGTGAAGATTTGGC
>DQVJ01000005.1 GCA_015661795.1 Sulfurovum sp. | reverse complement strand
TTATATTAATAATAAGGAAAAAAAATAATGAAACTTACAAAACTACTTTTCATCTCAGCTGTTGTATCGTCATCTCTCTTGGCTAATGTCACTGTCAAAACAGATGCATTAATAGAAGAAGCAAAAAAATCAGGACTTGTTGCCATACCAGACAATGACACTGAACTTTTAAAACTTACAGATCCTAAAGGGACACTCAGCCCAGAAAAAGTTGAACTTGGTAAAAAGCTCTATTTTGAGCCAAGACTGTCTAAAAGTGCTATTATTTCGTGTAACACCTGTCACAATCTTGGGCTGGGTGGTGTAGATGGTGTACCTGCTGCTGTTGGACACATGTGGACACCAAACCCGCACCATTTGAATTCACCGACAGTGTATAATGCAGTCTTTTTCAGTGCACAGTTTTGGGATGGACGAAGTCCGCATCTTGAAGATCAAGCACAAGGACCAATGCAGGCTGCACCAGAGATGGCAGCTCCAAAGTCACTGGTTGAAGAAAGAATTAACTCTATGCCAGAATATGTAGAAGCGTTCAAAAAAGCCTATGGCAAAGATGTAAAGGTTGATTTTGAAACCATCACTTCTACGATTGGTATTTTTGAAAGAACTTTAGTGACACCTTCTAGATTTGATGATTTTCTTAATGGGAAAGAAGATGCTTTAAGTGAGGCAGAAAAAGAAGGCTTAAAAACATTCATGGCTAAAGGTTGTACAAGTTGTCATACAGGTATAGCACTTGGTGGTACGATGCAACCGTTTGAAGTCGCAGCTAAATATAAATTTGGCAATATAGGTGATTTTAAGGGTGATGCAAACGGTATGGTAAAAACACCAACACTGAGAAATATCACTGAAACAGCACCTTATTTTCATAATGGTGCGATTTGGAGTTTGGCAGAGGCAGTAAAAGAAATGGGAAGTATTCAATTAGGTATCAAAATATCTGATGAAGAAGCAGCAAAAATTGTCACTTTTTTCAATGCTTTAGAAGGAAGAAAACCTACAATATCTTATCCTCAACTACCAAAAAGCACAGAAAAAACACCTAAACCTGACTTCAAATAATTTTAGATCTCATCAATCCTTACATTGATGAGATCTACTTCATACTATGTTATAATAAAAAACCGTATAACTATAAAAAAGGTTTAAAGTATGGAAGAAAAAGTAAAAAATACCGGCAAAGCAAATTTTGAAAGAATATTATATATTATTCTTTATCTGATTATAGAACGGTTTATCTCTTTAGTCCTGTTTGTGATAGCCATAGCACAACTTGTATATGTATGGTTAACAGGAAATCCTAATGAAAAGTTACTTCAGTTTAATCAATCTTTAGCTCAATACATGAAACAACTTGTTGAATATTTAGGGTTTAATACCGATGATAGACCATGGCCTGTAGGTGAATGGCCACAAGCTTAATAGTCTACTAGCCTCTGATATCTAAAAAGTTTTTTGTACTGATGTCATCGTAGGGCTTATTCAGTGCATAGAAGGCTTCGTAACTTTCTAGCACACGTTTAAAGTCATGGCTTTTTTTACTTTCATCAAGAAGCACTTCTTTGAGTGCTATCTTCGCAGCATCCATCATATCTTTTGGGAATGTTTTGATTTGCACATGTTTGGGTAAATCTTGAAGTGCTTTTGCATTTTTGTATCTAAATTCCTGCAGCATATTTGAAGTCATCTCTTCACTAGCAGCAGTGATGATGGCTTTATGCTCTTCACTTAGCTTCTCCCAACGTACTTTGTTAAAAGTTATTTCCAAGATACTACCAGGCTCATGCCATCCTGTATAGTAATAAGGTGCAGCTTTAGCAAAACCCATCATACTGTCAAGGGCAGGTCCCACCCACTCTGTGGCATCAATAGTACCACGTTCAAGTGAAGTATATATCTCTCCTGCGGGAAGTAACACAGGGTTTACACCCAGTTTCTTCATCACTTCTCCACCAAGACCAGGGATACGCATCTTAAGCCCTTTGAGGTCAGTTAGAGAGCGTATCTCTTTTTTGAACCATCCACCCATTTGAGGCCCTGTAGTGCCACCTATAATAGGATAGAGATTAAACTTAGCATAAAGTGCTCGCCAAAGTTCATATCCTCCACCAAACTTCATCCATGTAATCATCTCTTCTGATGTAAGACCAAGTGGCATACCCCCAAAGATACTAAAAGCTGAATTTTTACCTTTCCAATAGTATACACCTGAATGGAAAGCATCTATCTGTGCAGCGGAAGTAGCATCAAAGACTTGAAGGGCAGGTACTAAGATATTTTTAGGGTATATTTTGATTTCTAAAGAACCTCCACTAAGTGCAAAACAACGTTTGGCAAAGTTATCTACACCTGTACCCATGATGGGGAAATGTGCAGGCCATGAGGTAGCAAGTTTGAGAGTGACTTTTTTACCTTTGTTGATATTGACTGAAGAAGTAGTTGTATTTTCTTCTGCTCTATGACAAGCATTAAGTGCCAAAGCGCTAGCTCCTAATGCTGTACCTGTGATGAAATGTCTACGTTTCAATGGATGTCCTTATATTGATAAGATATTATAACAAAATGAATGTGATATACTTTTAAGATGAAAAAGAATCAACTCAAACTAAACTGTGACATGGGTGAGAGCTATGGGGTCTATACTATGGGTATGGATAATGATATCATGCCTTACATAGACATGGCAAATCTTGCTTGTGGTTTTCATGCAGGTGACCCTCTGACGATGCATGCTAGTATCATACGTGCCAAAAAACATAAAATTGAGATAGGAGCACATCCTGCCTACCCTGATTTAGTAGGTTTTGGTCGTAGAGAAATGAAGTGTAGTACAGAAGAAATAGTAGCAATAGTACTCTACCAGTGTGGCGCACTTGATGGACTTTGCAGGTCTGAGGGGGTAAGTGTTTCTTACCTTAAACCTCATGGTGCACTTTACAATATGATGATGAAAGATATGGAAGTCTTTAAAGCCATTTGCAAAGCCGTCTCCATGTATGAAACAGATATAAAGCTGATGATACTCTCTACCTCAGAGAATCATACTTTCAAATATATAGCACAAAAGTATAAGGTAGATTTACTTTATGAGGTATTTGCAGACAGGGCATATACGGATGAAGGGTATCTTCTAGAAAGATCTCAAAAAAATGCTGTGTTTACTAGAAAAGAAGAAGTATTGCAAAGAGCTGTACTTTTGCTAGAAAAAGGGTGCATTAAAACCATAACAGGCAGATATATAGAACTTGAAGCAGACACGCTATGTGTGCACAGCGATACCACAAACGCTTTAGAACTCATCAAATCTTTACACACTTTACTACATACATCATGAAGATAGAAACTGTCTCTGTAGACTCCGTGATGATCTACATGGGGATAATAATCTCTGAAGAGGTACTTGATAAAGTCCAAAATACCTATACTAGACTCAAATCACTTGAGCATGTTGTAGATCTAACACCTTCTTATACCTCGATTTTATTACAGTATGATATTTTTTATTATGATAGTGTTTCCATCAAAAATGCTATCATCAATCATCTTTCTAAAGGAGATGGGAAATATGAGATGCACAGAGGCAAGCTCATTAAAATACCTGTAGACTATACACAGGGGTTAGACTTGCAAAGTGTTGCTGACTTTCATAACATCAGCTCTCAAGAACTTATAGACAAACATACACAACCTATATACCGTGTATATGCCATAGGGTTTCTGGTGGGGTTTGCTTATTTGGGAATAGTAGATGGAAGTATTAAGACACCTAGATTAGAAACTCCTCGTACCAAAGTACCCAAAGGCTCAGTTGGCATTGCAGAGTCACAAACAGCTGTGTATCCAGAAGAATCAGCAGGAGGTTGGAATATACTTGGGATTACAGAATTTGATGATTTTCATCTCTTTGAAGTAGGTGACAGTGTGAGGTTTACAGATGCCAGGATTTGAAGTGCTTCAAGGAGGTATATGGAGTAATATAGAAGACTTGGGAAGGTACGGCTATGCCCATGTAGGTGTTACCAATTCAGGAGCTATGGATGAGTATGCATACAGATGGTCTCAAAAATTGTTGGGTAACAAAGAAGGCAATGCTATTGAAGTTATGCTCGGTGGACTAGAGCTAAAAGCCACTGCTGATGTAACCATCTGTGTTTGTGGTGCAGACCTAGATTTTAAAATCAACCAGCACAAAAAAGAGATGTGGCAAACATATCAGGTCAAAAAAAATGATGTATTGGGTTTTTATGGGCAAGTCAATGGATTAAGAGCATACCTGGCCGTAAAAGAGGGCTTTCAGGTTCAAAAAAAATACAGTTCATATGCCAGAATGTATAAAGAAGAAAAATTAAAAAAAGGTGACTTCATACCTTTTAGACCATCAAAATGTAAAGATACAAAACGTGTTTCAAGCTTCTATATACCTACCTATAATAATACTTTAACATTACATCTCTTATTAGGGGCTCAGCAACATTTATTTTCGCAATCTACAAAAGAAACCTTCTTTAGTACGAGCTATACACTTACACCTCATATGAGTCCCATGGGCTACAAGCTGCAAGGTAAAATCTTGGTCTCAAATAAAGGAGGTATTATCTCAGAAGGTATCCCTTTTGGTACGGTACAAATACCTCCAGATGGAGAGCCTATCATCTTGCTCAAAGAGCGACAAACCATAGGTGGATACCCCAAAATAGGGACAGTATTGGCATCTGACTGTTTTGCTTTGGCACAGTTACCTATAGGGGCTAGGATACGATTTAAAGAGATACATATAACAGATGCCCAAAAAATGATGAAAGTATTTTATGGAATATTTTTCTAAATGAGGCTTTTAGCCCACAGATTAAGTTCAACTTGGGAAAGTTGTCGACTAATACGACTCACTTCTTCACCTTTTTTAAAGGCAATAATAGTAGGAAGCGAACTTACTCCATATTTTCCAGCGACTTGCTGATATGTATCGGCATTAATTTTCAGAAATAG
>DQVJ01000146.1 GCA_015661795.1 Sulfurovum sp. | reverse complement strand
TTTTCTTTAAACTCTTTAAGTGAACTTTTTAACGTTTCAAAGAGCTTTTCAGCCTTGTTTGGTCCCTTAATCTCTTTTTGAACCATTTCTATTTGCTCTTGCAATACTTGATACGTAGTCTCACTCTTACTCACATACCCAAGTGCATGCGCAACTTTAAGACTTTCACTGGCACCATCAAGGTACATTAAGGCTCTGTCTTTATCTTCTTTAGATACCACTTCTGCTGCCACAATCAAGTCAGTGGCTTTTACCAATGGTATAGGCACAATTGCCGTAACAGAAGTAAAGGTACTAAGTGCAATAGAAAGTACCTCTTTTGCCTTATCTAGCTCATCACTATGCACATACTTTGCTGCCAACTTTAGTGCGTCTGGATAGGAACCTAATGGTAATGAGACGGTGGTAATGTCTATCTCACTTTGCAGTGCTAACATCAAAGCTCTTGCTTCTTGCACTTTATTTTTGTTCAGTAATGTTCTTACTGTATTTAGTGCCGTCTCTACATCTTTACTTGTTCCTACAAATTCATTCACTCTAACGATAGAATCAATAGGCAACAGCTCTGGCACTTTCTTTGATGCCAAAATCACTTCTAGTTTTCCTAGTGCACTTTCTAGTTTTTCCGTAGCACCCTTAGCATCTTTTTTTTCTAAAGCAAGCAATGCCTCATGTGCATGTTTAAGTGAATTTATAGCCTCTTGAACCAATGTTTCTTTATTGGCTTTTGCATCATTCTTTGCATTACTAACAGAAACTTTGTTAACCTCTTTAACACTTGCATTTTTTGAAGCTGTCTCTTTAGCTTGCAATCCTCCTGTTAAAAGTAGTGAGGAAAGTAGTGCTGATACCACAATTTTTTTCATCGTAACGCTCCTTATGTTCAAAATATTTAGTCACTTCGACTAAACTTAAGAACATTTTAACAAGGAGGTGAAAAAAAGAGATGCTACCTAAGTAGCATTTATGTAGGTTTTGTTAAAAAAGTTTTATTTTCTCTAGAAGTTTATTGCCATTGGCTATTTGTAGTGTTTTACTTTTGGCTTCAAGTAAGCCATCATTTTTAAGTTTCTTTAGGTGCCTCTCTACTACATGACGCACTGTACCCATGAGCTTGGCTATTTCTGTATTTGAAAGTCCTTGCAGTAACTTATATTTAAAAAAATTTTCAGGATCAAGGTTTTGAAGCAGTAATTTTATAAGCCTCTCCTCTGTACTAAACAAAGAAATATCTGTTGCCAATTCTTCCATGTGTCTCATCTGCTTGGCTAGATAAGGGAAAAACTTCTGATTAAAATCTTTGTTGGTAGTAATAAGTTCCCTTACATATGTTATCGGCATTTGGACAACATCTGTATCTTCCATGGCTTCATACATCACATCATGCACTTCTCCATCAAGAAGGGTAATGGTATCAAACATATCACCTTCTCTAAATACAAAGATAGTCTGTTCCTTTGCATTCTCCAAGTTAAGTTGATAGTTTTTAATTTTGCCTTTTTGTATTACATAAAAATAACGATTCAACTCACCATTGCTAAAAAGAGTTTCACCCTTTTTAAAAGAAACCCGTTTCGTAAAACGACTTATCTCTTGTTGCGTTGACTCATCTAACGTTTGAAAAGGTTCTATTGTATAAGATTGCATATTAGTATTCTACCCTATCCCAACCAAAGGATTCAAATATATTCCTAAAAGTATTGTCAATTCCAGCAGAAATAGAAATTTCTTTCTGTGTTACAGGATGTTTCAAATGTAATGATAACGCGTGAAGGAGTAGCCTATAAGATCCAAACTTTTTACGAAAAAGTTTGTTATGCTCTCCTCTACCATGTTTGGTATCTCCAATCATATGATGATGAATATGTTTCATATGACGTCTTAACTGATGTTTTCTCCCTGTTTGAGGATAAAGTTTTATAAGGCTGTAACGTGCTGTAAGATAGCGACTGACAGCGTACGGCAATTCTACCGTATCTACTCGTTCATAGTAGGTCTGTGCCGTTTGTTCTTCTTTTACAGTCCCTCTCTTTTTCTCTAACTTTGTATCTAGCATCTGTTTGAGTGGATAATCTATATATCCTTTGATTTCTGTATATCCACGCACAATGGCAATATACTCTTTTTTCACTTCATTTTGGCGAAAACTGTTGGAAAGTATTTTATTTATCTCTTTACTCAGTGCAAAAAGTAAAACACCTGAAGTTGGTTTATCTAAACGATGTACAGGATACACATATTGTCCTAACTGGTCACGTATCTCCTGAAGTGCAAACCTAGTTTCATGTTTATCAATAGGTGATTTGTGAACAAGAAGTCCTGAAGGTTTATTAATCGCTATAAAATACGCATCTTGATACAGTACTTCTAAAGGTTCTTGAAGTTCATCATTCATTGGAACAACTCTGTCTTCAATTTAGAAAATGATTGATAGGTCCGTTTCCTTTACCTAATACTTTATCTTTTCCCGATTCTATGGCTTTATGAATATAGTGACACGCTTTTAGAGTAGCCTCTTCTAAACCAAACCCCAAACTTATAAATGCTGCGATACTTGAGGAAAGACTGCACCCTGTACCATGTGTATTTTTTGTTGCTATCACTTTATTTTTAATTTCTATTATTTTTTTACTCTCTTTTACACATAATATATCTACTAATACATCACTCTGTTCTAAATGTCCTCCCTTGAGTAAGACAGATACATTATATTGTTCACTTATCTTGAATGCTGCATCTTTCATGTTCTCTAGCAAAATTTTTTGACCTAGAAGTATTTCTGCCTCTGGAATGTTGGGTGTAACCAAATAAACATTTGATATGAACTTCTTTAAACTGACAATTGCCTCATCAGTAATCAACATATCTCCAGATGTAGCCACCATCACAGGGTCTAAAATGATTTTATCCACACGGTACGACGCTAACATCTCTTTGACTGTATCTATGACTTCTGATGAGTGTAACATACCTATTTTTACAGCACCAAATTCAATATCACTTAACACTGCTTCCAATTGCTTTTGTATATGAGGTACAGGGATAGGATGAATATCACTAACCCCCTGTGTATTTTGCGCTGTTGTTGCCGTAATAACTGTTGCAGCATATGCACCATTGGCTGAAATACTTTTAATATCAGCCTGTATCCCTGCGCATCCTCCAGAATCACTTCCAGCTATACTCAAAACACTGTTATATCGTCTACTCATATTTTTCACTTTATATTTATAATTTGAGTCATCATATCGAAGCTACTCTAAAAGATATCTAAAAAGGGGTTGTGAAATTATATGATATAATTCTCCAAATGAACAAAAGGACATCTGTGGCCATTAATATCGTTGCACAAAATAAAAAAGCCAGACATGACTATGAAATACTCGAAAAGTTTGAAGCGGGTCTTGTCTTACAAGGTAGTGAAGTCAAAGCCTTACGTGCTAAACGTGCAAACCTTTCAGATGCATTTTGTCGTTTTATCAAAGGTGAGTTACACTTAATGAATACACATATTGCACATCTGGAGACGACTAACAAACACTATAGTAGAGATACACGTACCCCGAGAAAACTACTTCTTCATAAAAAGCAACTGGAAAAGCTCTATGTAAAAGTACACAAGGAAGGACTCACTATAGTGCCATTGATGATTTATTTTAATGAACGAAATTTTGCAAAAGTCACTATTGCGATTGCCAAAGGGAAAAAACTCCATGACAAACGTGCGGATATGAAAACAAAAACACTCAATAGGGAAGCGCAGCAAGCCATAAAAGAGAGGAACTATTAATGCAAACATTAGATGAACACCTTTCTGACTACAAAAGTGTTATTTTAGGCACCATTAGTCAAAATGGCTATCCTTTTAGTTCCTATGCTCCCTGTTATTATGATGGTGAAACAATCTATATTTTTATATCTGACATCGCAACTCATGCAAAAAATATTCAAGAAAA
>DQVJ01000036.1 GCA_015661795.1 Sulfurovum sp. | reverse complement strand
TCATTTTTAACTGCCGATGACAAGGCATTATACAACTTTACTATATAACAATATCATGTTTCAACGTACAAACTAAACCTATCTTTAAAGGTAAAATTCTTCTTATTTCAATGTCCTCAATAGAATTTTAGAATATCTTGCCATAATAACATACATAAACAGAAAAGAGAAACAATGAATACATTTCAAATAGCAGGATCGGCATTAGATGGTTATAAAAATGAAAAACTAAGCGATGAAAGAATCAACGCCTTGGTTACACAGGCCAACGCACAGATCGATGAAATAACTCAAAATAAAAAACTCTATGATAGTTTTTTACAAAAAGTTGGTGCACCCCAAAAGATAGACAATATCATACTTTGGGTACTATTTATGTCAGATGAAGACATATGTGACGAATACATCGAAGCATTTGACAAAGACTTTAGTGACAGTATCCCCATAAGTGATTTGGCTGATTTACTCATATATATTGTGTACTTAAAGAAAGTAAAAGATAAGGAGTTAGAGGGATTTGACTATTTGTCAGAGTATGAAGACGGAGATATAGAAGATGTAGATCAATTTGCGCTTACCAATACCTTTCTTTATATCCAAAAAACAAAAGAAGTACAAATAGACTTTTAACTTAT
This sequence comes from Sulfurovum sp., assembly GCA_015661795.1. GTDB lineage: Bacteria > Campylobacterota > Campylobacteria > Campylobacterales > Sulfurovaceae > Sulfurovum. The sequence continues at coordinate 12,112 of DQVJ01000036.1, read as the reverse complement.
CAATCAGCTGAGTCATATCAAGATGAACAGCTGATGTGTGATATACCCCCTACTTTAAAAAGTTCAGACGGCTTTAGGCTATAGTATTTCTCCTCCACATCTTTGGACTGCTCAGCGTATGGTTTTGTCATGACTTCCTGCAATTCTTTTATGAGAGAGTAGTCACCCGATGATGCCTGCTGATATGCAGGCACAAGGTGCCACTCTCTTAGCGTATATTTTGGGTTGACAAGCTTCATACGTTGTGAGAGTTTCTCACGAGACTTAGGTGAAGCAGCATTTACATGTACTTTCCATTTTACCAGCCAATCTGACCAGCTTTTTTTAAGCCCTTCATTATGATTTATGTCCGTATAAAAACTTTTTTTGAGTGCTTCAATCTCATCAGGTATCTGTGAAAGTTCACGAAAGAAGATAGTATAATCGACTGAAGTTTTCATCATAAGCATAGCCAGTTCTCGAAACAGTATTGCATTATACGTGTCAAACCCAAGCTTGGAAGCCCACATTTTCTTCATTTCTATTTGCATAAATTCAGGAAAATCATTACGTATCTCATCTAATTGAGCAAGAGCGTTTTCATCTGAGTTCAGTAAAGGCTGTAGCGCTGAACAAAACACAAAAAAATTACGTTCTGCAGCATTGGGTTGATTTAAAAATGAAAAGTGTTTTCCGCCACCTGTCCACGGCTGATACTCAGGGTCAAACAAATCACAAAAACCAAAAGGTCCATAGTCAAGTGTGAAACCTCCTGCTGCACAGTTATCACTATTGAAATTTCCTTGACAATAACCGACACGTATCCAGTTTGCTACCAGTGATGTAAGGCGAGTTCGAAACTCCTGTGCGAGCAAGAGTACTTTTTTTTGTATACTGAAATCATGCTCAATCACCTCACTGTATTCACGATCTATCAAATGTAATACAATCTTCTCCAGCTCCTCCATCGCTTTTGGGTGCTCATTTTTACGTGCACGGCGAGCGAAAAGTTCAATTTGTCCCACCCTAATAAAAGAAGGTGCAACCCGCGTCGAGATAGCAACTGCTTCATCTATCATAACTTCAGGGTCTTTTGAATGTGACCCTTTTGTATACCATGGTCGCTTCACTTTCTGGGTTTTTGATGTAAACAAACTCAAAGAACGCGATGTTGGTATGCCAAGTGCATGCATATGTTCTTGTGCTAAAAACTCTCGTATACTCGATCGTAAGACAGCACGACCATCAGCACCACGGCAGTATGGCGTTTGACCAGAACCTTTGAGCTGCATTTCCCAGCGACGACCATTTATCACAGCCTCAAGAACAGAAATTGCACGACCATCACCATACCCATTACCCGTACCAAAGGGGCATTGTTGATAGTATTCTGTGCCGTAGATGGAAAGAGCATATCCCGTTGCCCAACCCACTTTTCGCATAGGCTCTGGTAGATTGTTTAAATCTCCTGAAAACATGCGGATAAAGTCATCTGATTTGGCAAGGCTGTCGACAAATCCTAGCTCACGAAATAAGTTCTTGCTGTGTACAATATACTCTGGGTCTTCTATAGGCGTTGGCTTTACGGGAACATAGTGTCCGGTAAAGACTTGCCTTGGTGCATGGTCAACACCATTCACTTTAGCTTCAGGGTCGAAATTAAGCGTGTCCATAAATGAGTAGTCTACTAACTGTGCTAAATCGTTGAGCGTTTTCACAGTCCCAGTGTTTTGTTCATTTTCTTTCATATATCGTCCTTCTCTTGGGATGTTCACCCTATCCTTAATTTGCTTTAATGTTTATTGTATGTAAGTCCAACAGAATATAATTTACTTATCCAATACCAATAAAGCTGTTACACAAAAAGAAACTAAAGTCAAATATTATCGGCGACCTCTGCCACGCTTCTTGGCTTTTTTATCATCCTTAGGTTTCGCAGAATCATACACTTTAAATCCATCACGCTTGGTAGTTTTACGCTTTTTAGTATTTGAGAAAGTACTGGATTTTTTCTTTTTTTTACCAAAAGCACCATCTGCTCTCTTTACTTCATTTGGCTTTCTTCGTGCACCTTTTTGAATGACTGCCTCTTTAGGTGCATACCCCTCTAGTTTTTCTTGAAGTATAGCTTTACCCATAAGCTTTTCTACATCTTTGAGTGCAACCATTTCTGTGGGAGCAATAAGTGTAATAGCCAGTCCTTTAGCACCCGCTCTTCCTGTACGTCCTATACGATGTATGTAGTCTCCTGTAACGTGTGGTATGTCATAGTTTATGACTACTGCTAAGTTGGGTATGTCTAACCCGCGTGCTGCGATGTCTGTAGCTACAAGTACACGTATTTTTCTTTCTTTAAAACCTTGCAAAGCACGCGTGCGTTCACCTGAACTTTTTCCCCCATGTATGACAGCACTTTTAAGTCCAGAAAGTATGAGTTCTTGAGTGACTTCATCTGCTAACTCTTTTTTACGTACAAAGACTAAAACCTGTTGGTAGTTTCGAGAACCTATGATATAGGAAAGAAGCTCAGACTTTTTTTCTTTATCTACAGGATAAACTATCTGATCCACCATATATGCTGAAGTTCCCATACTGTCTACTTCTATAAGTTTAGGCTTGGTCAGTATCTGCTCAGCCAAGCGTTTGACTGAACCAGAAAGCGTAGCAGAGATGAGTATATTTTGGCGACGCTGTGGTAAAAAAGAGAGTATTTTACTCACTTCATGTACAAAACCCATGTCCAAAATAGTATCTGATTCATCCAGTACAAGGTAATCCACACTCTCAACATTGACATTCTTTTGATATATATGTTCCAGTAATCTCCCAGAAGTCGCCACAATGATATCAACCCCAACCTTAAGCCTGTTTCCCTGTGAAGTAAGATTTGCTCCACCATATAATACAATGCTTTTTAGTGGAAGATATTTACCATATGCTTCTACCGAAGCGTGAACCTGCTTGGCCAATTCTCTGGTGGGTACAAGTATGATGGCTTTGGGGTAATGCTGTCCTTCAACAAAGTTTCGTGTAAGTTCTTGAAGTATAGGCAAAGAAAAGCCTGCAGTTTTGCCTGTGCCTGTCTGTGCCCCTGCCATAATGTCAGACCGTGTAAACATAGTAGGTATGAGTGCTTTTTGTATAGGGGTAGCTGTTTCATAACCTTTTTCTTTTAAGGCCTTGAGTATTTCATTACTCAGTCCGAGTGTGGCGAGTGTTGTATGCTTGCTTTCTTTTTGATCTGTTGCCACACTGGTACCTTATATTATTTAGTTTATTTTATTCAAAAAGTGCATTCCACTCAGGATTGTTTTCTTTATATTTTACAATAAAAGAACAACCCGCAACTGCTTTTTTACCATCAGCCTGTAATGCTGTTAAAACATCTTTGGTTAAAGCTTTTGCTATCCCTCTTCCACCTAATTCCTTTGGTACAATCGTATGTGTTAAATGATATTTTCCATCTATCACTTCATATTGTATCTTGGCTATATGACCCTCTATTTGGTACTCGTATTGATTGTTCTCACTATTGTGTATTAATGTATAAGACATTTCATCTCCTTTTTTAGTATTATAGTTTTTAAAAATTAACAAATCATAAAGTTATGAGACTTTAGACTTGGATTTTTCTTCAATTCTTCTTTGCATACGCATCTTCAGCTTTGCCACTTCACGCATGTCTGCATCACTGTCACTTTCATCTACTATTTCTACTCCAAGTATGGTCTCTACACAGTCTTCAAGTGTCACAATACCCTCTGTCTGATCATAAGAATCAAGCACTAAAAACATATGCTCTTTTTTCTTGATAAACAGGTCTAGTGCTAAAGATACAGGAATATTTTCATTAATTTTATAAATGTCTTTTTGTATACTTTTTAACATTACATTTTCATCTTCAAGTGCTTGTTTAAAGATTTTTTTAGTCATCACCATACCCGTAATATTTTCAATATCTCCATCAAATACAGGCACACGGGAAAATTTAAAAATAGCAGGTTCACTCTTTATAATATCTTTAATACTTCTGTTACCATCCAGTGCAAAAACAACTGTTCTTGGGGTAAGAATTTCTTCTATTTTGATCTTATCCAAAAGCAAAATATTTTCAATAACATCAGATTCTTTTTCATCGAGCACACCTTCATCTTCACTCATAAGTGTACTCTCAATAAGTTCCTCTCTACTCAAACTCATACCTTCATCATCTTTGTTAATACGCTTTGTAACAAACATAGTCATCAGTATAAGAGGATACGTTATCCAGATAAAAAACCGTATTGTATATGCTGCTGTGGGTGCCAGGTTTTTCCAATATGTTGCCCCAATCGTTTTAGGGATGATTTCAGATAAAAACAATATAGCAAAAGTAAGCACAATAGACACATAAAAAACTGCTCCAGTTCCATAAATACTTTCCGCCTGTGCTCCTACTGCTGCTGCACCCAAAGTATTTGCAATGGTATTTAAAATAAGTATTGAAGCAATAGATTTATGAATATTTGTTTTATGTGATTTGAGTAATCGTCCTACTTTTGGACGTTCTTTTTCAAGTACTGAAATATAAGGCATATTTACTGACAGTAAAACTGATTCTAACACTGAACATATAAATGAGATGATTACCGCGGCCAAAAAATATAAAATTAACAAGTCCATTTGACTAATAAAACCCTTATAATAAAATGAGGGTTGCTAAACCCAAGAAACTAAAAAACCCTACTATATCTGTTACTGTTGTCAATATTACCGTACTTCCTATAGCTGGATCAACATCCATCTTTTTTAAAAAAAGTGGTACCATCGACCCAAAAAAACCAGCCGAAAGCAGATTAATAATCATAGAGAGTGCAATAACAATACCCAGCATCCCTTTATCAAACCATATAGAGGCTATTATACCCATGATTATAGCGAAAAAGAGTCCATTTACAAGTGAAAGTAAAACTTCCTTCTTAATCGTACGAAAAGCATCATGTTTGGCAATATCACCAAGTGCCAATTGACGTACTACAACAGTGAGACTTTGTGTACCCGCATTACCACCCATAGACGCTACAATAGGCATTAAGATTGCCAAAGCAACAATACTTTGCAAAGTCTCTTCAAAAATTCCAATCACCAAAGAGGCTGCTATTGCAGTCATCAAGTTTACAAAGAGCCAAATAGCCCGTGCTTTACCTGCTTTAAAAATATCTTCATCATCTTCAGCATCGTCATTAACCCCTGCAAGATTAAACATCTGATCTGTTGCCTGTTCATTGATGATATCATAAATATCATCTGAGGTGATTCTTCCAAGTAAGACATCTTCGTCGTCGACTACAGGTATTGAATTCAAGTCATACTCTTGAAATTTTTGAACAACATCAGAAATAGCATCATGATCTTTTACACTGACTGGCTTGAACTTATCAGGGAACTGCTCTATGTTTTCTTTTAATGTTTTATTAAAATCAAAAACCAATAAGTTATCTAACCCTATGCCATACTTTAATTTCTTTTCTTTGTCTGTTACAAAAAGATAATTGACATTCTCAAGTTCATTTTCTTTACGTAACTTTGCAAAGTCTTGGATGACATCGTATACATTTTGTTCTAACCCAGCAGTATAAACCTCTATTTGCATATATGCACCGGCTTCATCATCGTCATACTGTTTAAGTTGAAGGATATCTGCCTGATCTTCTACATCCAGCTCATCAAAAACCTCTTTTGCCATTTGGCTATCTATCTCTTCGAGTTCTTGAATAAAGTCTGTTTGATCATCCGACTCAAGTTCAGATACTGATTCTGCTATCTCCTGAGGTGAAAATGATTCTAGAACATCCTCAAAATATCTATCTGGTAGTTCCAAAGCAACATCAGCAATAAGTTCTTTAGGTATAAATTGTACTGCTTTGGTAAAATTTTTCTCATTGAGGTCTTTTAGCAGATTTGCTATTTCAGAGGGGTGTAATTCATCATGAGAATGGGTGTTTAAATATTCAGTAAGATTATCCATATCATTCTCCTATGATGCAGTTATTGTTGAAATTATACTTGGTTAAGTTGAAGATGTAAGGAAATTTTAAGTGGTGGAAGAAGAGTCATTACTCTTCTTCATGTTATTTTGTCTCTACATCACACTTTTTTGTAATAATACATGCTGGACAAAAGTTTGCAATTCCAGCGATAAGTGGGATTACACCTAAATAAAACCATTGGTTTCCAGAATATACGGCATAACTTATCGCTGATAAACCCACAATAATTCTAATTGGTCTACAAGTTGCTCTTATTTTATTTACATCCATACTATATGCTCCATAATTATAATTTATACAGATTATAGTAAAAATTACTTAAAATTATATTAGAGAAGTGTGACTCCAAGAATGAAGTCACTTATTTAAAGTTGTGGCCCTGCCGATGCAAAGTCAAATTCGCCACCATTACCATCATAACGGTGGAAGTTTTCCTGAAACATACCTGCAAGTTTAGCAAGCATAGCATCGTATTCATTTTTGTCATCCCAAGTATTACGAGGGTTTAATACAGCTGTTTCAACACCTTCGAGTGTCTTAGGTATTTGAAGATTAAATGTATCAAGTGTTTCAAACTCAACTGTATTGATAGCACCAGATAAAATACCATCGATACATGCTCTTGTATTTTTAATACTCATACGTTTACCTGTACCATAAGGACCACCTGTCCAACCTGTATTTACCAAATACACATTTACATTATGCTCATCTATTTTTTCACCAAGCAGTTTTGCATAAACAGTCGGATGTAATGGTAAGAAAGCTTCCCCAAAACAAGCTGAGAACGTTGCAACTGGCTCAGTAATACCTCTTTCAGTTCCAGCAACTTTAGCTGTATATCCAGAAAGGAAATAGTACATTGCTTGTTCTTTTGTAAGTTTAGAAACTGGTGGTAAAACACCAAAAGCATCCGCTGAAAGAAAAATAATATTGTTAGGATGTCCTGCTTGTAAATCTTTTTTATGATTTTCAATATGCTCGATAGGATAAGAAACACGTGTATTTTCTGTTTTTGTACCATCTGTATAATCAACCAAGCCTTTATCATCACAAACCACATTTTCAAGAAGAGCATCTTTTATAATGGCTCCATAAATTTCTGGTTCTGATTTTTCATCAAGGTTAATCACTTTTGCATAACAACCACCTTCAAAGTTGAAAACCCCATGTTCATCCCAACCATGCTCATCATCACCAATAAGTGCTCTATGTGGATCAGTTGAAAGAGTTGTTTTCCCTGTACCTGAAAGTCCAAAGAAAAGACATACATCATCATCTTTACCTACATTTGCAGAACAATGCATAGAAAGTTTACCTTCGAGAGGAAGCCAGTAATTCATCATAGAAAAAATACCTTTCTTCATCTCTCCACCGTACCAAGTCCCACCAATAATAGAAGTATTATCTTCTATATTGAATACAACAAAAACATCTGAGTTCAATCCATGTTCTTTGTATTTCTCATCCACCGTTTTACACGCATTATATACAGTAAAATCTGGTTCAAAGTTTTCTAGTTCTTCTTCAGTAGGACGTATGAACATATTTTTAACAAAATGTGCTTGCCATGCCACTTCAGAAATAAAACGAACAGAGCGTTTACTCGCAGCACTTGCTCCTGCAAATACATCTGTTACATAGATATTTTTACCTGAAAGCTGTGTAAGTGTAACATCAAGAAGTTCTTCATAGATTTTTTTATCTATTTTTGCATTTACATCACCCCAGGCAATATATTTGTTTGAAGGTTCCTGGTCTACAAAATATTTATCTTTAGGACTACGTCCTGTGAAGATACCTGTATCACACATAGCTGTACCTGATGTAGAGATTTTACACTCTCCACTCTTTACTTCGTGCGCTTGTAACTCATCATAACTCAAGTTGTAATAAACATCACCAATGTTATTTAAACCTAGTTTTTCAAGTCCGTTGGGCGTTTTGGTACTCATTGTATCCTCTTTGTACATATAAAATTTCAATGCTAAAGCATGAGTCAGAAAAACAATATTTTTTGACTTATACTTTATGACATTAAAGGAGAAAGTAAAACTATATCACTTTCCCCTTTAAATTTATTTAAATATCGATAACAACACACCTGCTGCTACCGCAGAACCAATAACACCAGCCACATTAGGACCCATAGCATGCATAAGTAAGATATTACCAGGTTTAGCATCTGAGCCAACCTTTGATACAACCCTTGCTGACATCGGCACAGCAGATACTCCTGCTGCTCCAATCAATGGATTAATCGGATCTTTAGAAAACTTATTCATAAGTTTTGCCATAAGAACACCGACTGCTGTACCTGCTGAAAAGGCGAGAAGACCTATCACCATAATACCCATAGTCTCTGCAACAAGAAACTTATCCGCAGCAAGTTTTGATCCAACCCCAAGACCAAGGAAGATAGTGACTATATTAATCAATGAATTTTGCATCTCATTGGAAAGTCTATCAACCACACCAGATTCTTTTGCAAAATTACCAAATGTAAATGCTCCAATAAGTGGTGCAGATTCCGGAAGAATTAAGATGGTAAGCATTAAGACAATGATAGGAAAGAAAAGTTTTTCAAGTCTGTGTACTTTTCTACCTGTTTTCATTACAATTTTACGTTCTTCTTCTGTGGTTAATAGTTTCATTATTGGCGGCTGTATTACAGGTACCAACGCCATATATGAATATGCTGCAACAGCTATGGCTCCAAGCATATCTGGGGCTAGTCTATTGGCAATGAATATAGATGTTGGTCCATCTGCACCTCCAATAATACTAATTGCAGATGCATCTTGCAAAGAGAAACCTATTGCTACTGCACCAACCAATGAACCAAAAATACCAAACTGGGCAGCACCACCAAGTAATGCTGTCTTAGGGTTGGCTAAAAGTGGTCCAAAGTCCGTCATCGCTCCAACACCCATAAAAATAAGTAAAGGGAAAAACTCATTGGCAATACCCATAGTATAAATAATACCAAGCATACCATGTTCTCCACCCATACCGGCTAAAGGAATGTTGGCCAGCAAACCACCAAATGCAATGGGAATCAATAACAAAGGTTCAAAGTTCTTGGCAATCGCTAAATAGAAGAGGAAAAGTACAATAATTATCATTATGATACGACCAAGTGATGATTCAAACCAATCCATTTCACGCTCATATGCAGGCCCTTTAGGTTCAGATGTCCTCTCACCGTCATTCAAGTCTGCTATTGCATTGATACCTGTTGTTTCCCAAAAACTTGATAACAGTTCATTAATTGTTTTTGCTTTATATTCTTTTTCTACTTCTTCAATAGGTGCAGGAGGAGCATCACTTGTTGATGCTTGCACTGTCAAAGTGAGTGCTGAAAAAGCAAACAACAATGAAAGTAAAAGATGTTTTAGCTTCATAATTACTCCATTGTGGCTAGTAGTTGTGCATCTGCAACCGAATCATTTACATTAACGTTAATAGATACAATTTTACCTGCTTGAGGTGCTGCAATATCAATTTCCATTTTCATTGCTTCAAGAATCATAATAATTTCACCTTCTGCAACTGTATCACCTGGGTTTTTAAGTATTTTCCATACATTTCCTGGCGTTTGAGAATGAATTTCTACCGACCCTGCACCTGCAGCTAACACTGTGGGTGCAGCAGCTTCTGCAACTGCATTTACTGTTGTTGCTGGGGCAATTTGAATATTACCTTCACCTTCAGCTACCTGCACACTATATTGTTTACCATCTACTACTACTGTATAATTTCCTGCCATATCTTTATCTCCATCTCCACTATTAGAATTATTATCTTTACCTTTTCTTACCATAAGAGGGCCTTCACCCTTCAAGAACGCAATACCTTTTTGATCACAAGCTCCAGCAATGAAGATATTTTCATCTGTTGCTTCTAAACCTTCTTCTTCTAATACTTTTGTCCAATGCGCAATAGATTTATTTTCATCTCTATCTGCAATATCCAAAGGATTTTCTGTTGTTGGGTCAAGTTTCAACTTTTTTGCTGCAAGCTCAATAATCTCTTTATCTGCTTCTACAGGTGTTTTTCCAAAGTAACCAAGAACCATACGTCCATAACCTGGAGCGATTTGCTTCCATGGACCGAACATCACGTTAGCATAAGCTTGTTGCCAATAAAATTGACTTACAGGAGTCACAGATGTACCGTATCCACCACGTTCAACAACTTCTTTCATCGCAGCAATAACTTCATCAAACTTACCTAAATCACCAGAGTCTCTCATCATTTGTGTATTTGCTGTCAATGCACCACCTGGCATTGGAGAAAAAGGAATCAATGGAGAAACCTGAGTGGCTTCAGGTGGAATCATATATTCAGAAAGACACTCTTTTAGTCTCTCTTCATATTTAAGAATCTTATCAAGTTTAAGATCACCTAGATTATAGTCTGTACCTTTAGTTGCATGTAACATTGTTAAGATATCGGGCTGGGATGTTCCCCCACTCACTGGCGATGCTGCCATATCAATACCATTAGCTCCTGCATCAAGTGCTGCAAGGTATGCTGCAACCGAAACACCCGCAGTTTCATGCGTATGAAGTCTAAGATGTACAGAGTCCCCAAGAAGTTTTCTTGCCATGGAAATTGTCTCATAGACTTTATGGGGATTTGCAGTTCCAGAAGCATCTTTAAAACAAACAGAGTCAAATGTAATACCTGAATCTAAAATATTTTTCAGGGTTTTCTCATAAAATGCGACATCATGTGCACCGTGGCAACCTGGTGGTAAATCCATCATTGTCACAACAACTTCATGATCCAAGCCATGCTTTTTAATCATTTCTGCAGAAAATGCCAAGTTATTAACATCATTTAATGCATCAAAGTTACGTACAGTGCTCGTTCCATGCTTTTTAAACAGTTTAGCAAAAAGATCGATCATCTCTCGGCTTCCTGTATCAAGCATTACTGTGTTGATACCACGTGAAAGAACCTGTAGATTTGCATCAGGACCTACTATCTCTCTAAAACCATCCATCATTTCAAATGCATCTTCCTGCAAATAAAAATAAAGTGATTGAAATCTTGCTCCACCACCAAATTCGAAGTGATTAATCCCTGCTTTTTTTGCTGCTTCAACTGCAGGAAAAAAGTCATTCATAAGAACACGACCTCCAAAGACAGACTGAAATCCGTCCCTAAAAGTTGTATCCATTATATCAATATATTTTTTAGCCATTTAAATACCTTATTGTGATTATTGTTTTTTACGAAATTCTGTGACAGCGGCAATAATGGCTGCTACTCTCTGTGGTTCGTCAGTTCCCTCCAAAGGAGTGGGTAAAACAGGACTCTCTTCAGGGAAAAACTTCTTTATAATTTTTGCCTGCAAATTTACAACGATTACTAGTATAGTTAAGAATACAAATACTACCGTCATTCCTAACACCATAAACTTGAGACTTTCAAGTATTAAGTTAACATCTTCCATTCTCACCTCTCTTCAACTTTTGTATGTAGTTCAAATTCTAAAACACTTTTGCTTGTGTGAAGTTAAAAAAGAAGTTTTATCTTCTTTTTCTCTTACGATTGTTATTTCGAGTAGCTTTTTGCTCACCAATATACCCTTCCATCATTTCATCCACTGTTTTTTGGTCAAAACCTATTTGGGAACCTATATGTTTCTGTTCTTGTACAATAAGCTGAGAGATTAATTTTTCTAAAAGTATATCTTTATCCATTTCGCCCATATAGGCTAACATATCTGCTGCATCACTATGTATATGTATATCTCTTATCTGGTCTGCTAGATATTCACGACCTCTATCATCTAGTTCATCACCATTTTGAATAGTTGCCAAACGCATCTCCGCACCTACTTCTTTTTGGATACGCTGAAGTTCTCTAAATTCTTCAGTTGTAACAAGAGTAATAGCCTGTCCACTCTTTCCCGCTCGACCTGTACGACCAATACGGTGTACATAAGACTGTGGATCAAAGGGTATATGATAATTAAATACATGCGTAACATCTTTTACATCAAGCCCCCGCGCGGCTACATCTGTAGCCACCATAATCTTGGTTTCAGACCTTCTATATGCTTTGATGACCATTTCTCTATCTCTTTGTTC
>DQVJ01000275.1 GCA_015661795.1 Sulfurovum sp. | reverse complement strand
GGTATGGGAAGTACAGACCTTGCTTTTGGGATGATAACTGGGGGTAACTGGTTTAAAGTGCCTGAGACTATCAAGGTGGAGCTTACAGGTAAACCAGGTAAGCACATTTATGGGAAAGACATCATCTTAGAACTCATCAGGCAAATAGGCGTAGATGGTGCGTTATATAAAGCCATAGAGTTTACGGGTGAAGCAATACAACACTTAGGCATGGCAGATAGATTTTCTATAGCGAACATGGTCATAGAAGCAGGAGCTAAAAACGGCATCTTTGCTGTAGATGAGGTAACACTTGCTTACCTAGAAGACAGAAAAGAAGTAAACGGTGGTCTTAGAGCAGAGCCTAAGATACATAGCTCAGATGATGATGCTGAGTATTGTCAAGTCATCACCATAGATACAGCAGCACTTTCTCCAGTCATTGCCTATCCTTTCTTGCCATCAAATGGTAAGCCAGTAGAGCAAGCAGTCAAAGATGACTTGAAAATAGACCAAGTGATGATAGGCTCATGTACCAACGGACGCATAGAAGATTTACGCATCGCGGCCAAGATTATGAAAGGCAACAGGGTAGCCCGTCACACACGTATGATAGTCACACCTGCTACACAGAAAATCTTGATGCAGGCACAGCATGAAGGATTGATGGATATCCTCATTGAGGCAGGGGCTGTTGTGTCTAACCCTACTTGTGGAGCCTGTCTTGGTGGATATATGGGGATTTTAGGTGATGGAGAACGTTGTGTAGCTACAACCAACCGTAACTTTGTAGGACGTATGGGAGCTAGAACTTCTGAGATTTATTTAGCTAATTCAGCCGTAGCCGCAGCATCGGCTATTGCTGGGAAGATAGTTGACCCTAGAGATATCTAAAACCCACTATTTGGATCAAATCCAAAATCTGGTGTACCAAAACTCTGATTTGCAAAATTCGGATCTGTATACCCCTGTCTTAGCGACTCTCCTCTTAGCATGGTGATATCCATTTTAGGGTCTATCCCTTTGGGACAGGCTAAGGTACATTCCCCACATAAAGTACAATCCCACACGCCGTTGGTCTGTACATTGTCTATAATCTCTTTTACATTTTCTTCACGTTTGTCCACACTGTAACGGTAGGCGCGTGTCAGTGCAAAAGGCCCTAAAAACTCTGGGTTTACTGCATATACAGGACAAGCAGAGTAGCAGGAGTCACAAAGAATACAGTCTGTCTGGCGTTCGGTCAGTTTTTCATCTTGGTGTGTAGGAGAAGCTTCTGTAAAACTGTGTAGCCATGTGGTACTTTTTTCTAAAGTTTCTTTGGCTTTGTTTTTATCTACTTTGAGGTCACGGAGTACAGGGTGGTATTGTAATGGTTCTATGACATCACCATCTTGTACCTTGTAAGCACAGGCAAGTTCTTCTTTTCCATTGACGCGTACAGCACAAGTACCACACACAGACGCACGACAGCCAGCAGTAAAAGTGAGTGTACTGTCTTGTGTTTCTTTAATCTCTGTGAGTACATGAAGGAGTGTCTCTTCTTGAACATCAAGTGTATAGGTTTGTGCTGTGTTGCTCTCACTTCTTAGTATAGATATTGTCATGCATTCTCCTTCTTCCATTGAAAAACAATATGGTTTTTAAATTTCTCATCATCTTGTTTGCTAAACTCTTCTTTGTAATGTGCCCCACGGCTTTCATCTCGAGCGATAGCTGCAGAAATGATGGTAGAAGACAGAAGTATCATGTTGGCAAACTCTAAAAAGTCTATAAGGTTCGTATTGTTAGTAGGGCTTTTATCGGTAATACCCATTCGGGCGAAATTTTCTTGCATTGCAATGATTTCTTCTAGGGCATAGTTTAAATCTTTGTTATTTCGTACAATACCTACTTTTTCGTAAAATAGTTTTCCAAGCTTCTCTTTTTGACCATAGAAGTTCAGACGTACTTCTTGGGCATAGAGGTTTTGTATATACTGTCTGTCTTGTTGTAGTTGGGTATCATCTGGCTCTTGCACCGTGGTTGTACTTGCATATCTATGGGCATGCTCTCCTGCAAATTTTCCAAAAGTGGTGATTTCCAGTAAAGAATTCCCTCCTAACCGGTTGGCACCATGTACTTTCGCATTGCTACATTCACCTACAGCAAAACATCCCTGTATACCATCTACCTCCATAATACTGTTTACATCTATGCCCCCCATAGAGTAATGTGCTACAGGTTTGATGGGGATGAGTTCAGTAGCAGGGTTTACATTTTCATGCAGTTTGCAAAGTTCAACTTCTTGGGGGAGTAGTTCCATGAGCTTTTCTTCCCCTAAGTGACGTACATCTAAGAAAACCTCTTGACCTTTTTGAAACTGTTCAAAGATGGCACGGGCTACTACGTCGCGAGGTTTGAGTTCATCTATGAACCTTTCTCCATCGGTATTCACCAGGTAGCCACCTTCTCCTCTGGCACTTTCGGATATAAGTATGCTAGAACCTTTAAGCGCTGTAGGATGAAACTGTACAAACTCCATGTCAGAGACTGCTCCTCCCGCACGAAGTACTGCTGCGATACCATCCCCCGTTGCACTTGTCATGTTTGTCGTGTAGTTATGGTATATCCCCCCATATCCACCTGTTGCCATAATGACAGATTTTGCATTAATCTGTTTTACTTCCCCTGTACGTATATCAAGGAAGGTTGCTCCCTTAGCTACCTCGTCTTCTACCACAAGACTCATAAGGTAATGTTCATCTAAAAACTCAATTTTGTGTTTGAGGCATGTGTCATACAGCGTGTGGAGTATTTTAAGTCCTGTATAGTCTTGGGCATAACAGGCACGCTTAGCTGATGCCCCACCCATTTTACGTTGTGCAACGGTATTGATGCCTGATTTGCCATTGTCTAAACGTGAGAAAGGCACACCGATACTTTCTAGCCACTTGATAGCACTTGGCGCAGAACCACACATACGTTCTATCATGTTTTCATCACAGAGTCCTCGTGCAGACTTAACAGTATCTTCAACATGAGATTCAATGCTGTCTTCTCCTACATTTCCAAGTGCAGCATTCATGCCACCTTGTGCCATAGAAGTTTGAGAGTTTGTAGGGTAGGCTTTCCCTACTACAAGTACTGAAGCCCCTACATCTTTTGCCGAAAGTGCAGCAGTGAGTCCTGCTCCACCAGACCCGATAATCAATACGTCTATCATTCTAATCCTTCGTTTGCTTTTGTAAAAAATCTTTTATGTTTTGCACTATGCCATCAAGAAGCTTTTTTCTAGCTTCAAGACTGGTCCATGCTATATGCGGAGTGATAAGCAGTCGTTCTTTGTGTTGCACTTCATTGAGTCTGTTTTCCATTTTGATAGGTTCATACTCTAAAACGTCCAATCCAGCATATATTTCCCGTCTGTCAAGCTCAAATGCCAGGTCTGTTTCGTTAATGATACCCCCACGACCAAGATTGAGTAAAATGGATTTTTCTTTGAGGTAGGGGAGATTAAGTTCATTGATAAGGTCAAAGGTGTCATCATTTAAAGCAGCATGTATGGAGATGATATCACAATCTTTTAAAAGAAATTCTAAACTTTGATGCGGATAGGCTAGATGAAAGTTTTTGCCAGAAGTAGAATAGTAGGAAATCTCTGCACCAAAAGCAGTGGCTATTTTTGCGACTTCCTGACCAATAGCCCCTAGCCCTATAATGCCCCATTTTTTTCCTGATATCTCATGAAAGGGCTGACTGACATCTGTAAACAAACCAGAAGATGACCATGTATGGCTTTTCACTACATCATCATAATAGGCCATTTTTTCCAGCAAATAGAGTGTCATGGCAAAGGTATGTTGTGCCACAGACTTCGTAGAATATCCTGCAACATTCTTAACTTCTATTCCCTTATATTTGGCAGCATCCAAGTTGACGTTGTTCATACCTGTTGCAGCAATACAAATGAGTTTCAGTCGTGGACACTCTTCCATCATGTTGGCAGTAATGACAACTTTATTTGTGATAACAATATCTGCAATCTGTATGCGCTCTAAGGTCTCTTCGGGTGCTGTTGTGTCATAGACTGTAAGTACACCAAAGTGTTCAAAGATAGAGATATCCAGGTCACTCCCAAGTGTTTTGGCATCTAGTAATACAATGTGCATGTTCTTCCTTAGTGTTGGGATGTTTGAGAGTTGTTTTTATCTTCACAAGCAGGTGTCTGGGTCACAGTAATGGCACAACCAGGCTCTGATGTAGCATCAAACAGTTCAGAGGGTAATCCTAGGGCACTGCTTTGTTTCGGTGCAGCACTAGATGCAGTGATTTCTGTTGAAGGGAGAGGTTTATCAAAATATGACAGGATTTTTTTATCTCCAGTGAGTATTTTAATACCTGTTGGTTTTTTGATGAGAAGTACTGGTATCGTAGAAATATCGATAAATTTTAAAAATGCTCGAGCATTGACTTCTTTGATTGAAATTGCCGTATATGTGATGTTATGTTCTGCAAAATATTTTTTTACTTTTTGACAATGTCCACAACTTTTTGAGTGTATAAGGTATAGCCCTTCATGGGTAACATAGGCTCTGTTTTTAGATATCGACAGTGTATTGATCCCTATAAATATAGCAAGTACTCCAGCGATAACAAAGGGAAAATATTTTATATGGCTAAGCAGTGCGATAAGTAGTAAAGAAGAGAAAATACCCAGACAAAAAAGACATATCTCAGGGTTGACAATATATTGGTAGGAAATGATGGTTGCTTCAAAGGCAATAGCGGCATATAGTCCTATGAAAAACAAAGTTTTAAACAATGTATTTTTAAGAGAAAGATACCCAAAAAGAGTGAGAACAAATAAAGATACCAAAGCAAAGTAGTTAAGATATATAGGATTAAAACGCAAAAGTTCTCCTGCAAGTTTACAGCCAACTTGACCACAAAGTGAAGTATGGTGTAGTTTGAGGTATGACTCTATGGCGATGTAACTCAATAAAACAAACGGTAAAATAATTCTGGAAAAAAAATGCATTGTATCTCCTATTTTTTCTTTCTGTTAAGTAGTGCTTGGATGTGCTCATCAACATCTTTTCTAATCACTTTACGTACATCTACAGGTTTGCCTGTGTGGGTAACTGCAACAAACTTAAATTCTGCACTGGTAACTTCATACGGTTGGTTTGTGTTATGATTTTTCACTTCTACAGAAACATATACGGTTATAGATGTTTTGCCGATAGCTGTGATTTCTGTGTATATAGTGAATATATCACCATTATGAATAGGTTTTAAAAAATTAATACGAGATACTGTTATTGTAACGGCTGGAGATTTAATGATGTAATCTACTGCAATGCTTGCGGCTTTATCCATTTTTGCCATAACCCAACCACCAAAAGCAGTACCTCCGGGATTAAGATCTGCGGGATACGTCCTTCCTTTTAGTGCAATGCTTCT
>DQVJ01000205.1 GCA_015661795.1 Sulfurovum sp. | reverse complement strand
GACACTATTTTGGCTACCTTTTTACTCACAGGTTCTGTCTCCTACCTTTTCTATGCTAACCGTATTTTCCAACTTCCTCTTGCCATCATCGCCATTGCTACTGCTACGGTACTCTTTCCTTCTGTTTCCAAAGCACTGAGAAATGGTCATGAAACAGAGGCTTATGCTCATCTTAACAAAGCTTTTTGGCTCTTGGCATTTTTACTCGGAGCTTCCATGTTAGGTGGTATTCTTCTGGCTGAACCCATCGTATGGTTACTGTTTGAAAGAGGTAAATTCACCCTGATACAAACACAGGAGACCATGAGCGTACTACAGATGTATATGGTAGGGCTTTTGCCTTTTGGACTGGCAAAACTCTTTTCACTTTTTCTCTATGCGTCACACAGACACATGAAAGCCGCTAAAATAGCAGTCTATTCCCTCATAGCCTCAGTCAGCTCTTCACTCATACTTATGCACCCGCTTGGGGCATCTGGATTGGCACTTGCAGGGAGTATCGGGGGATGGGTTTTGTTTATTTTTACGGTAAGAGAAGTAGGAGTAGACAAGTTTTTAAACATTATCAAGTCTAAAAAATCATTATATTTTGTCACTTTTATGTCACTTTTTACCCTACTCATATTTCCACTTAACAGCTGGCTGGTTACGCTCATTAGATAAATTTGCTATAATCACAGCATTAATTACACAAAAAGGTCACACATCCTATGCAACTTTATGACTCAGTCAAAAAAACAAAAGTACCTTTTGAACCCATCCATGAGAAAAAGGCTTCTATCTATGTCTGTGGACCCACAGTTTATAATGATGCACACTTGGGGCATGCACGTAGTTCTTTGGCTTTTGATCTACTCTCCCGTACACTTAAAGCCCTTAACTTTGAAGTCACTATGGCGAAGAACTTTACAGATATTGATGACAAAATCATCAAAAAAGTAGAAGAAACAGGTCAAAGTATTCAAGAGATTACCTCATTTTATATAGATAGATACCTAGAAGAGATGAATGCTCTTGGCGTACAAAGAGCAGACATAGAACCCAAGGCTACCGAGTCACTAGAAGCCATAGAAACCATGATACAAAAACTCATAGACAAAGATATTGCCTATGTCATCTCCACGGGGGATGTCTATTTTGATACTTCAAAAGACAATGCCTACGGAAACATTTCACACCGTATAGCCGATGATAATATTGCACAAAGTCGTGTCGCACATACTTCTGAAAAACGAAACCCAAAAGACTTTGCCCTTTGGAAAGCCTGTAAAGGAGCTGATGATATCTGTTTTGATACAGCCTTTTCACGTGGTCGTCCAGGTTGGCACATAGAGTGTTCTGCGATGATAGAAAAACATTTTACTGGAAATGATGCGTACAGTATAGACATCCATGGTGGAGGAGCAGACCTACTCTTCCCTCACCATGAAAATGAAGCTGCACAAAGCCGATGTGCTACAGGACATGAACTGGCCAAATACTGGATGCATAATGGATTTGTCCAAATAGACGGAGAGAAAATGTCCAAGTCTCTAGGCAACAGTTTTTTCCTTAAAGATGCATTGCAGATATATGATGGAGAGGTCTTACGCTATTACCTCAATTCTGTGCACTATAGAAATGACTTTAATTTCTCAGAAGAGGAATTACAACTTTCTAAAAAAAGACTGGACAAACTCTACAGACTTAAAAAGCGTGTTTCGCCAGGGAAAGGTTCTCTACCAAACAAAACGTTTAGACAATCCCTCTTAGATACTATGAGTGATGACCTAAACATCTCCATAGCTCTTTCCATCATCGATGAGATGATTGCTACAACCAATGATACCTTAGATGCTAACCCAAAAGATAAAGCCCTGAAAAAAGAGACTCTGGCTAACATAGCCTTTATAGATACACTTTTAGGATTTGGCGCTAAAGAACCATTCTCATATTTTCAGATTGGGGTAAATGAAACCCTCAAAAAAAATGTAGAATCACTTATTGAAGAGAGAATGCAAGCAAAAAAAGAAAAAAACTTTGAGCGTTCTGATATGATACGTGATGAGCTCCTTGCTTTGGGTATTTCTATTATGGATACATCAGAAGGTACGCTATGGGAAAAAGTATAAACAATGAAAGAACTATTAAAGCAATATTTACCTTATCTTTCAGGATATAAACAACAGTTTTTCTTTGCTGTATTAGGTATGATTGCGGTAGCTGTGGGAACAGCAGGTACTGCACAACTTATCAAACCAGTCTTAGATGACGTGTTTATCAACAAAGATGAAAATATGCTTGCACTCATGCCCTTTCTTTTAGTAGGCGTTTTTGCGCTTAAAGGTATAGGTGGATATATACAAACCTATTACACCTCATACATCGGTCAGGATGTTGTCAGGAAACTACGAAACAAACTTGTTGCACATCTTACTTATCTAGATATGAACTTTTTCAAATCTATGCATACAGGAGAAATTTTGTCGCGTGTCACCAATGATATTACCCGAATACAAGTTGTAGTAGCAAATATCATTCCTGATCTTATACGTGAAAGTTTAACTATAGTAGCATTGACTGGATATGTCATATATGAGAGTCCCAAACTTGCATTTTATTTTCTTATTATTATGCCTATTGCTATTTTCCCTTTAACAAAGCTAGCTAAAAAAATGCGTAAATACTCCAAGCTCTCACAAGAAAGTACAGCAGATATGACCTCAAGACTGGGGGAAATACTCTCCAATATCGAAGTCATTAAATCCAATTCAACACAAAACTATGAACATAAGCGTTTTGCTCTTGAAAATCAAAATGTGTTTAAGTTCATTATGAAACAAATAAAAACCAATGCTCTCACATCACCTATCATGGAAATTTTGGGTGCTGTTGCTATTGGGCTGGTCATTTATATAGGAGGTAAAGAAGTCATAGACGGTCACATGACAGTAGGTGCTTTTTTTGCATTTGCTACTGCACTTTTCATGCTTTACACCCCTATCAAACGTCTTTCATCACTTTATAATAAAGCACAAGACGCCATTACTGCCAATACACGTATGCATGAGCTTCTAGATACCAAACCTACCATACTATCTGGTACACAAGAACTTACACAAGCTATTGAAACCATCTCCTTTCAAAATGTTGGGTTACACTATAAAGATGTACCTGCACTTAAAAATATTTCATTTGAAGTAAAAAAAGGTACCTCCATTGCATTGGTAGGAAACAGTGGTGCGGGGAAAAGTTCTCTTGTCAATCTTCTTGTCCGTTTTTATGATCCAAGTAGTGGGGAAATACTCATTAATGGAAAAGATTACAAAACCTTTACACTTACCTCTTTGCATCAAAAAATTGCCTATGTCACACAACGTATTTACATTTTTAACGACACCATCGCTGCCAATGTAGCTTATGGAGAGGAGATAGATGAAGAACGTGTCAATACGGCTCTAAAAAAAGCGTATGCTGTGGAGTTCATCGATAAATTGGAAAATGGTATACATACACTTCTGTCTGAGAGTGGTGATAATCTATCTGGGGGACAAAGACAACGTATTGCACTTGCCAGAGCACTTTACAAAAACCCTGATATACTTATACTTGATGAGGCAACCTCAGCACTGGATAATAAAAGTGAAGCACTCATCCAAAAAGCCTTGTCTGCACTTCGAAATGAAATGATCACATTCACTGTCGCACACAGGCTAAGTACCATTGAAGATGCTGATACTATTTTGGTATTTGAAGATGGAGAGATACTCTGTAGAGGTACACATACTGTTTTACTGGAAAAATGTCCCACCTATAAAAAATTATCTACAAATACCTTATAAGATTTTTTTAACACAAAAATAGATACTATAACAATAATTATATATTAACTAATATTTTTTTGGAGAAGTTTATGTCTAAACTTGTTGTTCTTTTTGTATTGTTAGCAACAACACTTTTCCCCAAAGATGCTACTGAAAGTTTCCCTTTTCTTGGTATCACACTCTCTTCAGACAAAGTAGATGTTGAGTCATCTGTAAATATCCCCAACCCTAAAGAAATAAATTTTGGATTACGTTATGGAAAACAAACGATAGATTGGCGTACGATGTTTACCATATCAGGGAATAATAACTTTCAAACCTTTTCAATTGAAATAGATAAAATACTTATGGATGATATGTTTGGCTACCCTGAAGTAAGACCCTACCTAGGGGCGAGTCTCGGTTATCTTCATTATACAGACTTCCTCACTGAAGACAACAATGGATTTTATTATGGGGGTAATTTTGGTTTTCTTTTCTATATAACAGATAATATAGATGCAGACATTTCATATCATTATAATAATATTGAAGAACTTCCACCCTTGCGTAATATGCAAGGTACTACCTTTGGATTACACTACTTTTATTGATACTTAGCTATAATATATCCAATTCATTATGGAGATTATAGTGTCATTTTTTTCTTACCAAACCCTTAAAAAAGTACTCTTTAAGTTAGAACCTGAAACTGCTCATACCCTTGCAAGTATAGGGTTACGAACAGCTGCACATATTCCAATACTTTTGCGTTTTTTGGCAAAACAGTATTTTGTGACCCATCCTATGCTTCGTCAAGAAATTTTTGGGAAAACTTTCCAAAACCCTGTGGGTTTAGGTGCAGGGTTCGACAAAAATGGTCAATATATCACTGCCACACCGGCTATGGGTTTTGGCTATACTGAAATAGGTACCATCACACCCAAACCACAAGATGGAAACCCAAAACCAAGACTTTTTAGACTTCTCAAAGATCAATCCATACAAAATGCTATGGGGTTCAACAACAAAGGCAGTTTTTATATGCTGCAACAACTCAAAAAACTTTATTTTTTGGACTATCCTATAGGTATTAATATTGGGAAAAACAAACTTACAGCAGAGAATGAAGCCCTAAATGATTATGAAACACTCTTCAGGGCATTTAAAGAGTATGGAGATTATATTGTCATTAACATCTCTTCACCCAATACACCAGGACTAAGAGACTTACAAAATGAAGCATTCATCCAAGCTATCTTTGCAATGGCAAAAGAGATAACTTCACAACCCGTACTTCTTAAGATTGCACCTGATATGGCACATGAAGATGCCATACTACTTTGTAAAACTGCCGTTGATGCTGGTGCAGCAGGTATCATCGCTACCAATACCACTATAGACTATTCTCTTACAGAAGATGCAAAAGATTTTGGTGGAATCAGTGGTGCTTTACTTACAGAAAAATCATATGCACTCTTCCGTGCAATAGGAAAAGAACTCTATGGTAAAACATTACTTATCTCTGTAGGAGGGATAGATTCTGCCGAAGAAGCCTACAGACGTATTAAAGCTGGTGCTTCTCTCGTGCAAATTTACAGTATGTTCATCTACAAAGGTCCTATACTCATTAAAGAGATCAATGAAGGTCTCATCCAACTTTTACAAAAAGATGGCTATAACCATATATCAGAAGCTATTGGAGCAGATTGGAAATGAAACACAACACATTCTTAGCCCAAATAACTACTTTATTATTTTTACTATCAGGAGCATTAATGGCCAACTCATTGCCAAAACATTTTACAAAAACATTAGAAAACGGTATGCAAATCGTTGTCATACCTATGGATAATGATTCAGGTGTGATTACAACAGATATTTATTACAAAGTCGGTAGTAGAAATGAAGTCATGGGTAAAAGTGGCATGGCTCATATGCTTGAACACTTAAGCTTTAAATCTACAGATAAACTTAAAGAAGGTGAATTTGACACTATCGTAAAAAGCCGTGGTGGTGTAAACAATGCCGCAACTGGTTTTGATAAAACACACTACTTCATAAAAACAGCAAGTAAAAACCTTTCGATGACACTGGACCTGTTTGCTGAACTTATGCAAAACCTAAAACTTACTGATGAAGAGTTTCAAAAAGAACGTGATGTTGTTGCAGAAGAGCGAAGACTCAGAACAGACAATAATCCGATGGGATATCTGTATTTTAGGCTTTTTAACACACATTTTACCTACCATCCGTATCATTGGCTTCCTATAGGCTTTATGGAAGACATACTCACATGGAAAATAGAAGATATTAGAGAATTTTACCAACGATACTATCAACCAGACAATGCTATTCTTATTGTTGCAGGAGATATTGATAAAACACAAGTATTTGAAGAAGCCAAGAAATATTTTGGAAACATAAAAAATAAACATGAGATTCCAAAAGTGATAGCAGTTGAACCAAAAGTTGATGGGGCAAAAAGGGCTATACTTCACAAAGAGAGCAATAAGGTAGATACATTGGCCATCGCCTATGCTATCCCAAACTATGCACATGAAGATCAAGTAGCACTCTCAGCGATTTCACATATTCTCAGCTCAGGTAAAAGTTCTTGGTTTGAAAAAACCATAGTCAATGAAAAACAGCTTGCCAATCAAGTGTATGGATACAACATGGAACTTACAGACCCAGGTATTTTTCTTATCATGGCAATGGCAGCACCGGAAGCCTCTGTCTCAGAATTAGAAAAAGAAATTCTTTTACAACTCGAAAAACTTAAAAATGCTGAAGTTACACAAGAAGAATTAGATAAAGTGAAGATTAACACAAAAGCAGAGTTTATCTATTCTTTAGAGAGTTCGTCTTCTGTTGCAGGACTCTATGGAGACTATTATGTCAAAGGAAATATACAACCTTTACTTGAATATGAAGAGAAATTAGATAAAATTACACTCAAAGATATTCAAAAAGTCGCCAAAAAGTATTTTGATCATAATTTTTCTACGACTGTCATATTGAAAAAAAACTAGGATATTAACTATGAGTAATTATATTACAGGTGCAACTACAGCACTTATTACACCTTTTAAAAACGGTACATTAGATGAAGCAACCTATGCCTCTCTTATCCAAAGACAAATAGATAATGGGATTGATGCAGTTTGTCCAGTTGGAACAACGGGTGAAAGTGCCACATTAAGCCATGATGAGCATAAAAGATGTATAGAGATAGCTGTTGAAGTCTGTAAAACCAGTACTACAAAAGTGCTTGCCGGTGCAGGATCCAATGCTACACATGAAGCCATTGATATTGCCAAGCATGCAGAAGATTGTGGTGTGGATGCTATATTTTCTGTCAGTCCTTACTATAATAAACCTAGTCAGGAAGGACTTTATCAACATTACAAAGCCATCGCATCTGCTGTAAAAGTACCTTTTATGCTCTATAATGTACCAGGACGTACAGGAGTGGATATCTTACCAGATACAGTTAAAAGACTTTTCTGTGATGTAGAAAATATCATGGGTATTAAAGAAGCAACTGGTTCCATAGAACGTACTGTTGAACTTTTAGCTAAAGTACCTGATCTTTATGTTTTTTCTGGTGATGATGCCATAGACTTTCCAATACTCGCAAGTGGAGGGAAAGGTATCACTTCAGTGACTGCCAACCTTCTACCCGATATGAAAGCCGAACTTGCACATACAGCATTCAAAGGTGATTTCAAAACCTCTAAAGCCATCAATGATACACTTTTTGATATCAATAAAGTACTCTTTTGCGAAAGTAACCCTATTCCGATCAAAGCGGCAATGTATATAGCAGGTCTTACTGAAACACTTGAATATAGACTTCCCCTTGTTGCCCCAAGTAAAGAAAATATGAAAAAGATAGAAGAAGTTATGAAAAAATACAAAATTGCAGGAGTCGCTTAATGTCAAATATGAAAGGCAAAACACTTGTTATCACAGGTGCTACCAAAGGTATAGGTAAAGCAGTAGTAGAAAAGTTTGCACAAAATGGTGTCAATATCGCTTTTACCTATAATTCTAACAAAGAAATTGCAGATGAAATTGCCACAGACTTGGAAAATAAGTATGGCATCAAAGCAAGAGCCTATGCACTCAATATTCTAGAGCTTGATGAATTTAAACCACTTTTTAAAGCCATTGATGAAGATTTTGATAGAGTGGATTTCTTTGTATCTAATGCTATGATCTATGGACGCCCCATTATAGGCGGCTATGGTAAATTTATGAAACTACGTCCGGCAAAGGGTCTGACAAACATCTATACGGCAACAGTAGGTGCATTTGTACGTGGCTCACAAGAGGCTGCTGTACGCATGGAAAAAGTTGGAGGTGGTGCTATTGTAACGCTTTCTTCAACTGGTAACCTGATATATATTGAAAACTATGCAGGACATGGTACCAATAAGGCTGCTGTAGAAGCGATGAGCCGTTACGCTGCTGTAGAACTTGGAGAAATGGGTATCAGAGTAAATGCAGTATCTGGTGGTCCCATCGACACAGATGCACTCAAAGCCTTTACCAACTATGAAGAAGTCAAAGCAGAAACAATTAAGCGTTCTGCTGTCAATAGAATGGGAAGTCCTGATGACCTTGCTGGATCTATCTACTTTCTTTGTACAGATGAAGCATCTTGGATTACTGGACAAACACTTGTTGTAGATGGCGGGACAACTTTCCGTTAGTAAAAAATATATAATAAAAGGTAGTCCAATTTGTTCAATGTCCCAAATACCCTTGCCTTCATACGTCTTTTACTCGCACCTGTAATGTTCTTTTTACTGGTCAATCGTGACAGTCAACTTCTTTCAGGGATACACTATAGTTGGCTTGATTACATGGCTGCTTTTATTTTTGTCTTGGCAAGTACAACTGACTTTTTTGATGGCTATATCGCCCGTACATTTAATCAAGTGACGACTTTAGGTAAAATACTTGATCCACTAGCAGATAAAATGCTTACTCTGGCAGGGTTTTTAGGACTTATGATGCTTGAGAGAGCTTCAGAATGGGCTATTTTCCTCATCATTACAAGAGAACTATTTATCACAGGCTTAAGGGTTTCTGCGGTAAGCCAAGGACTTGAAATTGCTGCGTCTTGGACAGGTAAAGTCAAAACTGTCATACAAATGATAGCCATAGGGTTTTTACTTATGGAGTGGCCTGGTGCAGAACTTCTTTTATGGACTGCTGTGGCTCTAACACTCTATTCTGGCTATGAGTATGTGAGAGACTTTTTTAAAAATAACCCTGTTCACTAAGTTATATTGATTAAAAATTAATCACCTTTTGACTCTTCATAGCTAAATAATTTTATATACTTGTTGATATACATCAAAAACAAGGAAATACAATGACAAAATTAAGTTTAGTGACAATATTAACTATCAGTGCTGCAGTTGCAGGTGGAGACATAGCTCCTGTTGAGCCTGTCGTAGAAGCACCGGCTGTAGTTGAAAGTTCTACCTCTATCTCAGGTAAAGCATCTCTTATCTATATTACAAATGATAACGAAATAGCATCAGATATGTTTTCTAAAGGTGCATCCGAATCAGCAGCAGCCATTACGCTAGATGTTTCACATAAAATTATCGATAACATTGTTGCCAATTTCACAGCTATAGGCTACACAAGCCTTGGTAATACCATTGGGAACGGTACAGATACATGGACAGGAAACTATCTTGAAGGTCAAGAAACCGGTGCGTACTTCAACGTTGCCAATATCACAGCCACCTATGCAGATACAACACTTATTGCCGGACGTCAGCTACTAGGAACACCTATGCTCCAAGGATACGATTGGCTGATTGCACCAGGTGCATTTGAAGCTTATACTTTAGCCAATCAATCTATAGGTAATCTTACCTTAGTTGCATCATACATCGATAAATGGAGAGCAAACAACAGTGGGGAGACATTTGCAGAGTTAAATGGAGACAACTGGACTGTTGGGGCAACATACAGTGAAGGCTTTGATGTAAATATCTGGTACTACAATATTGATGCAGCAAACTATACACAAGTTTATGCAGATGTAGGATATACATTCTCAGGTATTGCTTTAGAAGCACAATATGTCTCAACCAGTTTTGATACAGGTTTTGGTACTGACTCAAGTGCATTTGGAGCAAGGATTTCAACTACAATTGCTGGTTTTGATTTAAGTGCTGCATACAATAGACTTATTGACGGTACTACAGGATATATTGGATGGAACAACCTTTATGTAAATTCATGGAACATGTCAGTTGCTGACCAATATAATGGACAAGACTTAGATGCCTTTAAGGTATCTGCATCAACAACAATTGCAGGCATCTCTGCTACCATTTCTTATGCTGATTTTGATAACGGACATGAGACAGATGTCATCTTGGGTTATGACATTACACAAGCGATTGATTTCACTGCAGTCTATACCAATAACAAAAACAACACCGGAGCCATTGATAGTACAAATGTACTTGAATTCTATGCAAACTACAAATTTTAACTATGAATACAATATAAACACTTTTCCTTTGTAAAGTGTTTATATCTTATCATCCAGCCTCGTCTAAAACAATTCCACAAAAAACGTATTATTGATAATAACTTTCATTTTAAGCTTACTTAAGGATTTTTTTATTATACTTCAGCAATTAATTGCAGTAGACACTGAAGGAATATTTTGGAACAAATTATCATCGCTTTGGCAGGACAACCCAATGTGGGAAAATCCTCTCTTATCAATGCTATTTCAAATGCAAAACTCAAAGTAGGTAATTTTTCAGGGGTAACTGTTGATAAAACAGAAGTCGAATTTACCATTTGTGATGATGCACAGTGTAAAGAGTATGAGGCACATATCATTGACTTACCAGGAGCATACTCTCTCACTGAATATACTATTGAAGAAAAAGTAACAAAAAGTTTTTTACAGAGTGACGAATATGATATCATCGTCAATGTTGTAGACTCTACAAATTTACAACGTAACCTACTCTTTACTATTCAACTTTTAGAAACCGGGAAAAAAGTGGTAGTTGCACTCAATATGAGTGATGAAGCGCAAAAAGAAGGTATCCAAATAGATGAGAAGCAACTCTCAGCTATCTTAGGTGTGCCTTGTATTAAGACATCAGCAACTACTAAAGAAGGTATTGAAGCACTCAAGAACAGTATTATACAAGTTTATGAAGAAGACACTGCTTCTTCAAAAGTTGTTTATTCTGATCCTGTTGAAGAGGAGATTGAAAAAATCATCTCTTTCATGCAAGAAAAAAACTATAAATCTTCCTTTACTTATCGTCATCTTGCTGTCAAACTTTTACAAGAAGATGATGAAATATATAAAATAATGCATGATGAGCCTATATGGATAGAACTGTTACCTATTATTAGGGAAGGTCTTAATCACCTTTACCTACATCATAAGACAAAAGACCTCAATGAGATCTTTGCAGATGAACACTTTGCTTTTGCAAAGGGTGTACAAATGGAAGTCATGTCCGTCAAAGGTATGGAAGCAAAAAATCTTACCCAAAAAATAGATAATCTTCTTATCAACAAAATCTTAGGTATTCCACTTTTTTTATTTTTCATGTGGGGTTTATTTCAACTTACCTTTGAATTGGGAAGTATCCCTATGGATTATATAGATGCAGTTTTTGGATGGCTTGGTGAACAGGCAAAAGCTATCCTTGGCGATGGTGAGTTAGGGTCACTTGTTGCAGATGGTATCATAGCTGGTGTAGGTGCTGTCATACTATTTTTACCAAATATAGTCATTTTATTTTTAGGCATCGCACTCCTTGAAACTACGGGATATATGAGCCGTGTTGCATTTTTACTTGATGGTTTTTTCCATAAGTTTGGATTACATGGGAAAAGCTTCATCCCTTTAGTGACTGGTTTTGGCTGTTCTGTTCCAGCATATATGGCAGCAAGAACCCTTAAAAATGAAAAAGATAGACTTATTACTCTTTTTATTATAGGTTTTATGTCCTGTGGTGCACGATTACCCATTTATGTACTTTTTGCAGGCGCATTTTTTGCAGATACACAAGCAGGGAACATATTATTTGTTATCTATATTTCTGGTGCAATATTAGGACTTATCGCTGCTAAAGTACTCAAAGTATTTGTTTTTAAAGGAGAAGATGAACCCTTTGTAATGGAAATGCCAAAGTATCGTATGCCATCACTTAAACTCATCTGGCACACTGTATATGGTCAGGCAAAATCATACTTAAAAAAAGCAGGTACCTACATCTTGGCGGCATCTATACTCATATGGTTCGCCTCAAATTATCCCAAGAATTATACACTTCAGACTCAGTATGAAACAAAAATAGAACAAGCATTAACAGATCATGATAAATCTATGCTTGCCAATGAATTGTCACTTGCCCTTCTTGAACAAAGTTATCTAGGAAAAATCGGACATGCATCAGAACCATTTTTTGCACCACTTGGCTTTGATTGGCGTATGGCTGTAGCACTTGAAACAGGACTGGCTGCGAAAGAGATTGTTGTTTCAACATTAGGTGTACTTTATGCACTTGGAGATGATGTCGATGAAGGAAATGCAGGGCTCATTGAACAAATTAAAGCAAATATACCATTTGCTTCAGCGATTGCTTTTATTGTTTTTGTTATGATTTACCTACCTTGTTTGGCTGCATCTATGGTATTTGCACGAGAAGCTGGTGGATGGAAATATCTTCTATATCTCTTTCTTTCAACAACCATGACAGCTTGGGTTTTAAGTTTTATAGCCTATCGTGTTACCCTGATACTCATCTAAATGGAGAAGATATGAACTTAATTGATTTAAAAAAAGATGATAAAGTAATCATTCTCAAAATACATGCAGAAAAAGCGCTCAAAGACCGTTTAAACTCATTTGGGATTATGAAAGGTGAAGAACTGATAGTCAAAGGTTATTCACTTGGCAAACAAACAGTTGAGATAAAGGTAGGTTCTACATATATAGCCCTGCGAGCAAATGAAGCCCAGAAAATAGAAGTAGAAAAAATACTATAAGTCCATTTATCCAATTATTTCATTAATTCATATCAAGTTTTTACAACTCTTAGCTATAATTCACTATATTTACATAGAGGAACTTCATGGGCATTTTAGTTGCAATTATCATTTTATCCATACTTATTTTTTTTCATGAGCTCGGACACTTTACAGCCGCACGTTACTTTGGTGTACAAGTTGATGTCTTTAGCATAGGATTTGGGAAAAAGCTCTACTCAAGAATAATTGGTAAAACACAATGGAGTATTTCTGCTATTCCACTGGGTGGTTATGTAAAAATGAAAGGTCAAGATGATACTGACCCTACTCACATATCCTATGATGATGATTCATATAACAGTAAAAAACCATGGCAACGTATTGTTATTTTATTAGCAGGCCCATTTGCCAATTTTCTACTGGCTTTTATACTTTATTTTGCCATAGCAAATATTGGTGTACCAAAGTTACTTCCTTATGTAGGTTCAGTAGAAGAAAATACACCCGCTTATACTGCGGGTATTCAAAAAAATGATAAAATCATTCAAATTAATGGTATCAATATTATGTATTGGAAAAATATAGGGAAGCATATCAATGATTCTAAAGACACTATTACTCTCCTTATTGAACGTAAGCAGACACTTCTTACCCTACAACTTATACCAAAAATAATAAATGATAAAAATATTTTTGGTGAAACAATCACAAGGCGTATCATAGGTATTAGTCCATCAGGAGAACAAACAACCGTTTCTTTTGGATTGCTCGATGGACTTGACTATGCATGGGAAGAGACAAAAAAAGCTTCTTTTCTCATCGTACAAAGTGTAGAAAAAATCCTTACAGGTGTTGTAGGCACAGATAAGCTTGGTGGTATCATTACCATAGTAGATGTCACTGCCCAAGCAAGTTCTGCAGGTATTTTGGCACTCTTCTTTTTTACGGCACTGATTTCAGTGAACCTAGGGGTTTTAAACTTGCTCCCCATCCCTGCTCTAGATGGTGGGCATATTATGTTCAACCTCTATGAAATGTTTACAGGAAAAACGGCTAGTGAAAGTGTAATGATGTATATTACCATTGCTGGATGGGTTATACTTATTTCACTTATGCTGTTAGGGCTGTACAATGATATTAATCGATTAATAGGATAAAGAAATGAAAAGTTTAGACAAAGAACACTTAAGAGGTAATCTGGATAAAATTATTTGGAACATTGAACAAGCACGTATCACTGTAAGTGAACATCATATTGTACAGCTTGTCGCCATAGGAAAATATACAGAAGTAGAAAACATTGCAACACTCTATGAATTAGGACAACGTGCATTTGGAGAAAATCAAGTCCAACAACTCAAGGATCGTATGCAAACCCTTGAAGAGTTACCTTTACAATGGCATATGATAGGTTCCTTGCAAAAAAATAAAATCAATAATCTTATTGACCTACATCCAGTACTTATGCAATCGTTAGACAGTTTGGATCTTGCTATAGAACTTAACAAAAAACTTTTAGCAAAAGAGAGCAAAATGAACTGTCTTTTACAAATTAATGCAGCGAATGAATCAAGTAAGTCAGGTTTTTCTAGTGATGAAAGTTATGATATGTATCAAAGAATCAATGAAACATGTCCTAATATAAACCTTAAAGGTATTATGACAATAGGTGCACATTCAGAAGATACTTCACTCATACAAAAAAGTTTTGAAAGTACCTATACTATTTATGAGAAACTACAAAAAGAAGGCGCAAGTATCTGTTCCATGGGTATGAGTGCAGATTATGAACTTGCGATTAAGTGTGGTTCAAACCTTGTACGTATAGGATCTTTACTCTTTAAATAATTTTTTATATTTTCAAAGATTTCCTCTTTGAGGTAACACTTAGTAACTTAAGTTTATTCTTATCTTTTTATAACTATACTAAATATATAAATATTATATGAAAGGATACTTAATGTTTAAATCAAGTGAAGTAAAAGCACATTGTGATGTGCCTTGTGGAATTTATGACCCGATTGTCGCGCAAATTGCTGCGCTTTCAGTAGTTAGGATGGTTGACCTTATGCATGCTGCAGAAGGTAATGACCTTGCGTACCATAACAGTATGGCAAGGTATGTTGCTGTAAAAGAATCAGAAGCTCTCAAGTGTAAAGATGAAATTCGTATTATTTGGGGTGACTTTATTAAGCCTCCTCAAATTGCGGAAAACCCTGAAATCCATACTATTGTTCATAATATTATGATGTTAGGAGGAGCTGCAAAGCAACATACCTCACGTGATAAAGCGATGGAGCTTTTAACAGAAGTAAATAAATTTGCAGAAATATTTTGGAAAATAAAAGGGGTTAAAACCAAAGTAGCCAAATCGCCTTATGCACCCAATGAAGATGTGGTTTATCCTGTGCTTTAATGCTTAAAATTTTTAAAATATCTGGTGATTCTCTTTATCCATACTATAAAAATGGAGAAAGAGTCGTTTGCCAGAAGATCTTTAAAAACACTTCGATTAACATAAATGATACCGTAGTTTTTGAAAAAGAGCACTATGGGCTTATGATAAAAAAAGTGAAAAATGTGATTGATACTGCTTATTTTGTAGAAGGTACAAACCCGTACAGTATAGACAGCCGAAACTTTGGCGCCTTAGACTTCAAGGAGATAAAATACAAAGTACTCTTTAAATTCTAATATTACGATGCCACAGCTTCTTGGCAGTGTGCGCATACACCATATAAATTTATTTGTTGTTTACTCAAAGAAAAGTTTTCGTCTTTTGTCATAGAAGAAAAAAGTGCATCCGCATTAATGTTATGTGGTCTATCTTCTACTTCACCACATTCTGTGCAGACTAAATGTATATGATCATCTTTAACCAATTCATATTTAGGTTTTTTCCCTGTAATAGGTACTTCTACCAACACACCTTTTTCTACCATTAAAATGATATTTTTATACACTGTAGCCAAAGAAAGTGAAGGATGTGTTTTTACCACCTCTTCA
Organism: Sulfurovum sp.; assembly: GCA_015661795.1. GTDB lineage: Bacteria > Campylobacterota > Campylobacteria > Campylobacterales > Sulfurovaceae > Sulfurovum. The sequence continues at coordinate 1,020 of DQVJ01000205.1, read as the reverse complement.
TAGATAGCATCAATTGACATATGTCCATGATTGTCTATGCTCTCGAGTATATGCATACGTTGAAATGTTGCTTTTAACTCACTTGCTTTAAGGAGTTTCGCATAGTCGGTCATAAAATTTCCTTTACATATATAGATAAATACATCCTAATGTACTTATCTATATCGTTTTTAAGTATAAGGTGCGTTAACAAACACACCCTATAGCTAACTATAGTTCGTCAGCGTGTTTATCAAGATACTCAGCTACACCTTCAGTTGTTGCTTTCATACCTTCATCACCTTTTGCCCAACCAGCTGGACATACTTCACCATGTTCGTTAGTAAAGAGCATAGCATCCACCATTCTGATCATTTCATCAATATTTCTACCTAATGGGAGGTCATTGATTACTGCATGTCTTACTGTACCATCAGCATCGATAAGGAAAGAACCTCTAAGGGCTACTGCATCATCAAGAAGGACATCATAATCTCTTGCGATTTGTTTGTTAAGGTCAGCTACTAGTGGCATATCAACTCTACCGATTCCACCTTCGTTTACCGGTGTTTCTCTCCATGCAAAGTGTGAGAACTGACTATCTACAGAACAACCGATAAGATTGATTCCTCTTTCTCTGAAATCTGCTGCTCTTTTAGAGAATGCAATGATTTCTGATGGACATACAAATGTAAAGTCGAGGGGATAGAAGAAAAGCACTGCACCCTTTTCACCTAAGTTATCCATAAGATTGAAATCCTCAACAATTTGACCATTGGCAAGTACAGCTGTTGCTGTAAAGTCTGGAGCTTTTTTAGTTACTAACATATTTTTTCCTTAATGATAATTTTTATTTACAAGGAAATTTTATCGTAGTTAGTTTAAAAAGAAGTTAAATTAAAAAGGAAGTAATCCAAATTTTCTAACAAAATCTTCATCAATATCGATAAGCCCTTTTTTCTGTAAACTATCAAGTACAGATTTCGTACAAAAAGTATCTCCAGGCCATTCACGTTTATATCCATCAAACACATTTTTATT